>JASLAV010000349.1 GCA_030146905.1 Lentzea sp.
CCGATGCCGCGGTACGCGAGCTGCGTCATCTCCGCCGTGGGCAGGCCGTTGAAGAACTGGAAGGGCTTGTCAACGCTGGCACGGACCGAGAGCACGATCCGCTGCATCTGGTCGAGGTCGCCGATGCCGTCCTTGAAGCCCACGACGTTCGGGATCCGCGCGACCTCGACAGCGGTCTCCGGCGTGAACCGCGCGTTGTTGCGCTGGTACACGATGATCGGCAGCTCCGTGGCGGCGGCGGCCTCCGCCACGTACCGCACGAGCCCGGCGGCGGGGTTGGTCACCAGGTACGGCGGCAGCAGCAGGATGCCGTTGGCACCGGCGCGTTCCGCCGCCTGGACGAACTGCTTGGTCGCCACGACCGAGCCGCCCGCGCCGGCGAACACCGGCACCTTGCCCGCGGTCGCCTCGACCGCGACGGCCACCGCCCGCTCGAACTCCTCCAGCCCCAACGCGTGGAACTCGCCGGTGCCGCACGCGACGAACACCGCGCCTGGCCCGGCGGAGACACCGTGCTTGACGTGTTCGGCCAGCACGTCGTACGCGATGTTCCCCTCGGTGTCGAACGGGGTCACCGGAAAGAACAGCACACCATCGAGTTGCATACCTACACACTCATCCCTTGATCGCTCCGGTGGTGATCCCACGCAGGAAGGACTTCTGCAGCGACAGGTACACGACGAGACTCGGCACCAGCGCCAGCAACGCACCGGCCAGCACGATGCCCGTCCCGACCATGTCGTCGGATCTGAGGGCGAGAAGTGCGACCGTGAGCGTGTAATCGGAGGGGTCGGCGGCGACGATCAGGGGGAGCAGGTACTGCTCCCAGATCATGTTGAAGCCGAACACGGCGATCACGCCGAGCGCGGGCTTGCACAGCGGGAGGATGATCTGCGCGAACAGGCGCAGCTCCCCTGCACCGTCCACTTTGGCCGCCTCCTCGAGTTCGGCGGGGATCTCCTTCATGAACTCCGTCATGACGAAGATGGAGAATCCCCACGCCCCCAAGGGGAGGATGACACCGAGCAGGGTGCCCTTGAGACTGACGTGCACCAGCGGCAGGTCTCCGATCACCAGCGACAGCGGGATCGCGATGACCTCCTCCGGCAACATCATCGTGGCGAGGATGACCAGCAGCGCGATGGCCTGCCCGCGGAACTTCTTGCGCGCCAGCGCGTAGGCGGCGAAAACGCTCACCGCGAGCTGCAGCACCAGCGCACCACCGGCGATGACCAGCGAGTTCATCAGGTAGTGCCAGATCTTGTTCTCCGTCGCGACCTGGAAGTTGATGAGCGACGGGTTGGCCGGGATCACCGACAGCCGGGTCGGGTCGGGGTTGTGGTCGAACGCGCCGGAGAAGATGACCAGCAGCGGGCCGCAGAAGAGGACCACGGCGAGAGCGGACAGGAGGACGCGGACGACCCTGCCTGCCCACGCGTCCGGACGGGTGGACCAGCCGATGGCGCTGTCGAAGCGGCTCGAGTTGACGCTCATCGCGCCTCCTTCCTCCGCCGGTACCACTGCACGCTGACCGTGAGGACGAGCGTAACGAGGAACAACAGGACCGACCCCGCGGAGGCGAGACCGGCTTCGGACTGTTCGAACGCGGTGGTGTAGACGCGCGTCATCCAGACGTCGGTCGACCCCGCGGGACCACCGCCGGTGAGCACGTAGACCTCGGTGAACACGCGCAGGCCGCGGATCGCCGCCAGCGTCAGCAGGATGGTGATGACGGGGCGCAACGCGGGCAACGTCACGTTCCGGATCCGCTGCCAGGTCGAGGCGCCGTCGATCGCGGCGGCCTCGTACTGCTGGCGGTCGATGCCGGCGAGCCCGGCGAGGATCAGCACCATGTCGTAGGGCGCGTGCTTCCAGATGCCGACGAACATGACCGACACCAGCGAGGTGTCCGTGCTGTGGATGTACTCCCACGGCCCGAGCCCCACCCACGAGATGACCTCGTTGAGGAAGCCCTCCGGCGCCGGGTAGAAGAACAGCCGCCAGATCTCGCCGATGACCGCGGTGGCCGCCACGACGGGCAGGAACACGGCGGACCGCACGAACCACAGCGACCTGGTGTGGCCTTCCAGCAGCAGCGCGAGCCAGAACCCGATGAGCATCGCGCCGATCGTCTGGCCACCGGCGAGCACGAGGGTGTGCCAGCTGGCGGTCAGGAACTTCTCGTCCTGCAGGATCGTCGCGTAGTTCCGGAAACCGACGAAGATGTCACCGAGGAAGGGCCGGACCTCGAACAGCGAGAGCCGGATCCCCTCCGCCATCGGGATGAACTTGAAGACCAGGAAGATCAGCGCGGCGGGGAACAGGAACAGCCACGGGACGAATGTGGCTCCCGTGAGGCGACGCCGGCGGCGCCGCCTCACGGGGTGGGTGTCGACGGCACCGCCGCCACTAGCCGTCGAGCCCACGTCTGGGTGGTCGAGTGACTTGACCGCCGTCACTGCGACGCCTTCTGGTTCTCGAGCTCCTTCTTCAACGCGTCAGCCAGGGACTTGAGCTCCGCAGAGGAGTCGGCGGGGCACTTCGCGAAGATGGAGTTCAGGGTCTCGGAGGTCTTCTGCCGGAACGGCGCGAAGTTCGGAACGCTCGGGAACGGCCGCGCCTCGCTGGTGTACACGCCCGCCACGGTCGCCCACCGCGGGTCGTCGTAGGTCGCGTTGACGTCGACGTTCTTGTTGACGGGCAGGCGGACGACCGGCTGCGGTTCGCCCTTCATGCCGGCCTGCTGCGCCTCCGGCGTGATCAGGTGCTCGGCGAGCTTCTTCTGCTCGGCGGTCTTCGCGGAGCCGGCCATCAGGTAGATGTCCTCGCCCTCGCCGAGCACCGCGGCGCCGGCCGGGCCGCGCGGGGACGCGATGACCTCGTACTTGTCCTTGCCGATCGACTTGTCGAAGCGGCCGATCATGTACGGGCCGGTGAGGTAGATGCCGCTCTTGCCCGACTCGAACAGCGGGTGCGCGTCGTTGGTGCCCAGCGTCAGCGAACCGGGCTGCACGACCTTCTCGTCGCAGAAGAGCTTGCGCAGCCGTTCGACGGCCTTGGTCGACTCGGGCGAGTCGATGCCGACGGAGAACTTGCCGTCGCCCTCCTGTTCGAGGATGTCGCCGCCGCCCTGCCAGATGTAGCTGGACGCCCACCACGCGAGGTAGCCGCGGTCGGTCGTTCCCGGCACGAGCATGCCGTAGGTGTCGTTCTGGCCGTTGCCGTCGGGGTCGTCGCGGGTGAAGGCCTTCGCGAGGTCGTCGAGCTCGTCCCACGTGGTGGGGACCGGCTTGCCGAGCTTCTCGCGCCAGTCCTTGCGGATCAGCGTGACCATCGCCTGCGTGGAGTAGGGGATGGCGTAGAGCTTGCCGTCCGCGCCCTTCCCGTTGTTCCACGCGCGGTCGACGATGTCGGCGCCGCCCGCGATGTCGTCGCGGTCGACCTCGGTCGTCCAGCCCTGCTTGACGAAGTTGCCGAGCGAGCCGGTGTCGGTGATGACGACGTCAGGCAGGTCCTTGGACGCGGCGCGCTGCTGCACCTGCTTGTCGAAGTCGTTGAAGATCGGCTTGTAGTCGACCTGCACACCGGTCTT
>JASLAV010000376.1 GCA_030146905.1 Lentzea sp.
TGTCCCCCAACACCATCGTGCCCACTCCCTCGGTGGTGAAGACTTCGAGCAGCACGCTGTGGGCCAGCCTGCCGTCGATCACGTGCGCCTGCGGGACGCCGCCGCGCACCGCGCGCAGGCAGGCCTCCATCTTCGGCACCATGCCGCTTTCCAGGTCCGGCAGGATCTTCTCGAGCTCCGAAGCCCGGATCTGGTTCAGCAACGACGACCTGTCCGGCCAGTTCGCGTACAGGCCCTCGACGTCCGTCAGCACGACGAACTTCTCCGCGCCGAGAGCCACCGCGAGGGCGCCCGCCGCCGTGTCCGCGTTCACGTTGTGCGGCACGCCGTGGATGTCCGGCGCGACCGACGACACGACGGGGATGCGGCCCGCGCGGACGATGTCGAGCACCGCGTCCGGGTTGACCTCGGTGATGTCGCCGACGAGGCCGATGTCGACCTCTTCGCCGTCCACGACGGCTCCCCTGCGCGTGGCCGTGAACAGGTGCGCGTCCTCGCCGGAGATGCCCACGGCGTAAGGGCCGTGCTGGTTGATCAGTCCGACGAGCTCACGCCCGACCTGGCCGACCAGGACCATCCGCACGACCTCCATGGCCTCTGGCGTGGTGACGCGCAGGCCGCCGCGGAACTCGCTGTGGATGCCGAGCCTGTCCAGCATGGACTTGATCTGCGGGCCGCCGCCGTGCACGACGACGGGGCGCAGGCCGCACAGCCGCAGGAACACCATGTCCTCGGCGAACGCCTTCTTCAGCTCGTCGTCGACCATGGCGTTGCCGCCGTACTTGACGACCACGAGGGCGCCGCGGAAACGCTCCAGCCATGGCAGCGCTTCGACGAGGACTGCCGCCTTCTCTTGTGCGTTCATGAGGAGTAAGCGCTGTTCTCTTCGACGTAGTCGTGGGACAGGTCCGTGGTCAGCACGGTGGCTTCGGCGTCGCCGACGTTGAGGTCGATGACGATCTCGATGTCACGGCCGGAGAGGTCTGCCTCGGAACGGTCGCGGTCGCGGGTTCCGTTGCGGTACAACGACACGCCGTTGATCAGGATCTGCAGCACGTCCGGGTCGATCTCGGCGTCCGCGCGGCCCAGCGCCATCGCGATGCGGCCCCAGTTCGGGTCGCTGCCGAACAGGGCGGTCTTGACGAGGTTGTCCTCGGCGACCGTCCGTCCGATGTGGACTGCCTCGGCCTCGGAGGCGGCCTGCCGGACGGTGATGCTGATCTCCTTGGTCACGCCCTCCGCGTCGCCCTGCAGCTGCTTGACCAGGTCTCCCGCGACCTCGGTCAGCAAGGCGGTGAAGTCCTCGAACGACGGCTCGACGCCCGACGCGCCGGAGGCCAGGACCAGCACGGTGTCGTTGGTGGACGTGCCGCCGTCGACGTCGAGGCGGTCGAACGTCCTGGAGGTGGCCTCGCGCAACGCCTTGTCGAGCTGCTCGCCGGAGATCTTGGCGTCGGTGGTGATGACCGACAGCATGGTGGCGAGGTTCGGGGCGAGCATGCCCGCGCCCTTCACGAACCCGCCGACGGACCAGCCCTGCTCCGAGGCCTTCCACGACTGCTTGGGGCGGCTGTCGGTGGTCATCACACCGGTGGCGGCGTTCAGACCGGCCTCCTCGGAGGAGGCCAGCTCCTTCGCGGCCGCCTCGACACCCGCGAGCACCTTGTCCATCGGCAGGCGCTCGCCGATCAGACCGGTGGAGCACACCGCGACGTCGACGGCACCGGTGCCGAGCACCTCGGCGACCTTCTCCGCGGTGGCGTGCGTGTCCTGGAAGCCCTCGGGACCGGTGCACGCGTTGGCACCGCCGGAGTTGAGCACGACCGCGGTGAGGCGCCGGGACTGGATCACCTGCTGCGACCAGAGAACCGGCGCGGCCTTCACCTTGTTCGTGGTGAACACGCCCGCGGCGGCATCGGAGGGCCCGTCGTTGACGACGAGCGTGAGGTCCGGCGCGCCGGACTCCTTGATGCCTGCGGCGATCCCTGCGGCGCGGAAGCCCTGCGGGCCGGTGACGCCCTTGGTGCGGTTCACGGAGCGACTCCAACGGTCGAGAGGCCGGACGTCTCCGGCAGGCCGAGAGCGAGGTTCATGCACTGGACGGCGGCACCCGCGGTGCCCTTGGCCAGGTTGTCGACGGCGGCCACGACCACGAGCCTGCCCAGGTCGGCGTCGACGGTGACTTGCAGCTGGACTGCGTTGGAGCCGAGAACGGCGTTCGTGGTCGGCCAGAAGCCCTCGGGAAGAACGTGCACGAACGGCTCGTTCGCGTACGCCTTCTCGTAGGCCTCGCGAACGTTCGAGGTGTCCCGCAAAGAAGCCGTGCAGGTCGCGAGGATGCCCCTGGACATCGGCGCGAGCACGGGCGTGAAGCTGACCTTGATCGGCCGGCCCGCCGCCGCGCTCAGGTTCTGGGTGATCTCGGGCGTGTGCCGGTGGGCGCCACCGACGCCGTACGCGCTGGCCGAGCCCATGACCTCGGACCCGAGGAGGTTCGGCTTGAGCGACTTGCCGGCGCCCGACGTGCCGGAGACGGCGACGATGACGACCTCGTCCTCGATGAGGCCGACGGCCGGGGCCAGTGCCAGCGAGGACACCGTCGGGTAGCAGCCGGGAACCGCGACGCGGCGTGCGCCGACGAGGGCGTCCCGCCCGTTGGGAAGTTCCGGGAGCCCATAGGGCCACGAGCCCGCGTGCTCGCCGCCGTACCACCGCTGCCAGTCGTCCGCGCTGGTCAACCGGTGGTCCGCGCCGCAGTCGATCACGACCGTGTCGTCGCCGAGCTGTTCGGCCAGCGCGGCGGAGTGCCCGTGCGGAAGTGCGAGGAACACCACGTCGTGCCCCTTGAGGGTCTCGGCTGTGGTGTCTTGTAGGCGGCGGTCCGCGAGCGGCAGGAGGTGCGGCTGGTGCTTGAGCAGCATGTCGCCGGCGCTGCTGTTCGCCGTCAGCGCGCCGATCTCGACGTCGGGGTGACCCAGTAGCAGGCGGAGCAGCTCGCCACCCGCGTACCCGCTGGCGCCCGCGACCGCGATCCTCACTGTCATACGAATGATTATGCACGGTCATGCAAACTCACTCAACAGATTGTGGCCACCTGTCCACCCGATCGGGCCACCTGGGACTGTGACCCCTCCGGCGCGGTCGAGCATGATGATCAGCGTGGACGTGAAGGTGCGCGACGGGCTGTGGACCGCGGGTGTCCTCCTGTTGTCGCTGGTGACGCTGATGACGCCGCTCGGCAGACCCGCGCAGTGGTGGCTGGTCGTGGCGTCCGCGGTGTGGGCCGCCGCGCTGGTGCCGATCAGCGCGCGACGGCCGCGGTGGGCGATCGTGCTCACCGCTCCCCTGAACCTGGTCAACAACCTGCTCGCGATCGCGCTGACCGCGCTCGTCGTCTTCCGCGCCGCCCGGTCCGTCCGCTCGCAGGGCCAGCTCTGGGCGTTGATCGGCGGCACGGCACTGCTGCAGGCGGCGTTCAGCGGCCTGCACGCGTGGCAGTCCGGCGACAGCCTGTTCGAGTACGTGCTCGGCACCTC
>JASLAV010000464.1 GCA_030146905.1 Lentzea sp.
CTGAACCCGGCCCAGCGCAAGATCATCGAAGAGGGCAAGTGGGGGTCGCACCCGGACGTGTACGGCCGGATGTGGTGGGACGAGCCGGCGCGCACGATCAAGCGGGAGTGCGGGCACGTCGGCAACGGGCGGTACGCGCACCCCGAGCAGCACCGGTTGTGCACGGTGCGGGAGATGGCGTTGCTCCAGGGCTTCCCGCGCCGGTTCCGGTTCGACGTGTCGGTGATCGGCAACGCCTACCGGCACCTGGGCGACGCGGTGCCGCCGTTGATCTCCTACCAGCTGGCGTCGCTGGTGAAGTGGATGTTGACCGGCGAGCCGCCGACAGCGCGCGACCTGTGCCTGCCGGGCACGTCGCTGCGGGTCGGCGACATCCGCCCGGTCACGCCGTCCGCCCTGGTCGCCTAGGTCACCGTTTGGCAACGGTGTGGCGTCGGAAGCGGGTCGGCGGCTAATACGTGCAATCCACTGTGGACCACTTGAGCTGCGGTGACGAGGTGACTTCGGAGATCCGCGTCCGTTTCGCGGTGCGTCGAAACAGGTGTCCGCGCCCCGTCGTCGACGCACCGTCGAACAGGCTTCGATCATCCACTCCGGACGGGCGGCGGGCGTCTTCGCTGCTGGCGGGTGGCGCCGCGCGGTGCGGTACCCATTCTGGATCGGATGAAACCAGTCGGCTACTGTTCGGCTGATTCCTGTCGTTTCGGTGTCGGAGCGCTCTGCCGAGTAGCTCCCCGAACGACACGGACCGCCGCCTTGTGAACCACACCAACGGGCTACCCTCGCGAGCCTCAAGGAGACAAATGGCATCCCGGTCGACTGTGCGGCGCCTCGGCGTCGCGATCCTCGGCACCGGCCTCGTGTTGATGTCGGCCCTCCCCGCCGCCGCCGACTCGGTCAAGATCATCCCGATCGAGCGCAGCGACCCCGACTTCGCCGAGCACCACGAAGAGGGCATCGAGCTGCGCCTCGACGGGGCCGGCGACCGCGAGTTCTTCGACGCCAACCTCATCCCGCTGTACGTGCACGAGAACGGCGAGAAGACCGTCGTCAAGGCGTACTGCGTCGAGCTGCCGACGCCGTTGAAGGACGGCACGGCGCTGCAGGAGGTGCCGTGGGACCAGCACCCGAACACGAGGACGAAGTTCAAGGAGAACGCGAAGTTCGTCAACTGGATCCTGCACAACAGCTACCCGCTGCAGGACCCGTCGGTGCTGTCGGAGAAGACCGGCCGCGACATCGACTCGCGTGAGGCGATCGCCGCGACCCAGGGCGCGATCTGGTCTTACACCGACGGCGCCAAGCTGAAGAAGGACCCGACCAAGGACAAGAACCCCGTGGTCGACGCCGACGTCAAGGCGGTCTTCGACTACCTCACCGGCAGCGCCAACGTGGGCATCGAGCAGCAGCCCGCCGAGACGCTGACGATCAAGGTGGACCCGAAGGAGCTGTCGGGCAAGGCGGGCGGCGAGCTGATCGGGCCGTTCACCGTGGTGACCACGGCGGACACCGTGATGCTGGAGGCCGAGCTGCCGGAGGGCGTGACGCTCACCGACGCCGACGGCGCCGCCATCCCCAGCGCGACCGAGGGCGACTTCAGCGCGCGGGCCGTCGAGGTCAAGACCTCCGACGTGTACGTGAAGGTCGCCGAGGGCACCGAGGCCGGCGAGGTCAAGTTCACCGTCAAGGCGAACGCCGTCCTCCAGCACGGCCGGTTGTTCGTGTCGAGCGACAGCAAGCAGGAGACCCAGTCGCTGATCATCGCCAAGCCGACCACCGTGAAGGTGGAGGACGAGGCCAAGGCGAAGTGGGTCGAGGGCACCGTCGTGACCACGACGACCGAGGCCACCACGACCACCGCGCCGTCGACCACCACCACGACCGAGGCGCCGACCACGACGACCACGGTCGCGGCCGGTGGCGGTACTGACGACGACCTGGCCAACACCGGTGCGTCCATCTTCGTGCCGCTGCTGATCGGCATCGGCCTGCTGGGCGCGGGCGCCGGGGCGCTGCTGTTCCTGCGTCGCAAGCGCACCGCCTGATCCGACCGTTCGGAAACGGCCCCCCGGGACTCCCGGGGGGCCGTTCCGGCGTTCGGGGGCGGGTCGCGCGGCGCGCGGCTACCGTTTGCCGCTGGGGACGCGCGGTCGATTCGGGTAGCCTGCGTCAGGAGTGCGAAGGAGCACGATGAACTTCGAAGAGCAGGTCACATCGGCGGCCGAGCAGGCCAAGGACGTCCTTCCGGGTGGAGAGTGAACTCGTTCAACACGGCTGAGCGGGCGACCCCGTCCGGGGAGAGCACCCGTTCCGCCGCCGCGCAGATGGTGACCTGGCAGGGCTACGACGTGCCCAGGCTGGAGCAGGTGCGGTTCCTGCTCTCGGAGCGCAAGCTCCGCGCCTCGGGCAGGTTGGTGACCGCCGGTCCGGCCGAGCAGTTCAGCGGGTCGTTCGAGGTGTCGGTCGGCGAGACCGGCGCGGTGAAGCGGCTGCTGCTGCGGACCGCCACGGTGTCGGAGGAGCGGCAGATCTCGGTCAGCCGCTCGCCCGAGGGCATCTGGCTGGTCGACTCCGGCCAGGGTGCGGAGCGGGCGGACTTCGACGGCGCGGTGGACGTGGACGTGCAGTTCGCGGTCCTGTTCAACGCCATCCCGATCCGCCGGCTCAACCTCCAGCAGGAGGAGGGCGAGCACGAGATCCCGGTCGTCTACGTGACCCTGCCCGACCTCTCGGTCCAGCTGG
>JASLAV010000503.1 GCA_030146905.1 Lentzea sp.
ACAGGCCGTCGTAGCCTTCCGACTCACCACCCGACGCCAGGAGGTCGACGTGGTCGACCCAGACGTTGCGGACGTTGTTCTCCATCCCGATGGCGTCGCCGCCGTTGGACGTGGGAGAGCCCGACTTCTTGACGTTCCGGATGGTGACGTTCCGGATGATGATGTTGCGAGAGTCTCGGATGTGGATGCCGAGCTGGTCGAAGACGGCGCCGCTGCCCACGCCGATGATGGTGACGTTGCTGATCCGCTTGAGCTCGATCACCCCGGCGGCGGTTTCGCAGCTGTTGCCCGAGACCTTGGTGGTGTTGCCGTGGTTGATCGTGCCCGACACCTCGATGATGACCGGCGTGCTGCTGCTCGCCCGGCTGCACAGGGCCTGGTGGATCTGGGTTCCCGTGGTGGCCCGAACCGTCGCCCCACCCTGGCCGCCGGTGGTGCCGCCGTTCTGGGACGCGTAGCCGGTCGCGCCGGCGGCCGCCGCCGACGCCGGTGACATCGCCAGGACCGCGCTGGTCGAGGCCGCGACGGCCACAGCGGCCACGACCGCGGGGAACCGGCATGCGACTGGTCGTTTCATTTCGTCTCCTGCGTCTTCGAAGGGTGGACGGGTGTGGGATCGCACTCGCCGGGTTGATTACCGCCGGGCGATGTCGGAGGTCGAACTCGAGGTGGAAGCGACGGCAATACCGCCGGAAATGCCGGTGATTCGCTTTGTCGCGCGCTTGTCCATTCGCAGACTCTTGCGTCGCCTCCTTGCGAGCAGGATTGTCTGACGGATTCCCGGCGATGCTGATCGTGCTGGCGGCCGTAATCAGTGTCGCCGGGAACGCTCCCAGCGAGTATTGCGCAACATTGTATGACGGGCAACAAAATTCACGTGCATGAACACCGAGTGCCGCCATGATGCGAGCCCGACATGACTTTCGGTGGTCAGCCGCCTGATTCACGGATATGAATAATGGGCTTGTGCGGCATTGAGTTGCACGACGATCGGCTGATCGACGAGCTCGCTGCCAGGGCATCGCCGCGTGTCTTCTTTCGCTCGGCGCTCGTGGTATTCGAATCGAATCGAATGGCCTTTCAGCGCTACACAGGGGCCCACCTCGCGACTACCGCGTCAACACTTGAGCGAGATCGCCCACAAGGCGAGGCGGGACTGCTCGTACGCCTGCCGTCGAGATCCTTCGGTGTGTTCACCTGTCCAGGAGTGCGCCGTTCCGGTCCGGCTGTCGAGGGCCTCTACGGTGATGCCGTGGCTGATACCCGACAACGCCTGATCGACGGCGCGATCGAGACGATTCGCGCGCACGGACTCGCCGGCGCCACCGCGCGCAGCATCGCGACCACCGCCGGCGTCAACCAGGCGCTGGTCTTCTACCACTTCGGCACCGTGCACGACCTGCTCCAGGCCGCCTGCCTGGCCGCGACTCAGGCGAGGGTCGAGCCGTTCGCCGCCCGCCTGGACAAGGTCACCGACCTGCGACAACTGCTCGTGCTCGGCCGTGCCCTGCATGGCGAGGAGCGTGCTGAGGGCAACGTCATGGTGCTCGCCCAGTTCCTGGCCGGCGCCCAGACCGACCCCGCGCTCGCCGAGGCGACCGCGGCGTCCCTGCGGCTGTGGATCGCCCCGGTAGAGCAGGCCCTGACCAGGCTGCTCGCCGACTCCCCGGTGGCGGAGCTGATCGACACGGCGGGTCTTGCGCGCGCGGTCAGCGCCGGGTTCATCGGGCTGGAGCTGTACGAGGGCGTCGACGCGCAGGGCGCGGAAGCCGCTCTGGACGCGCTCGACCGGCTGGCCGTGCTCATCGAGGTGGTGGACGACCTGGGGCCGGTCGCGCTCCGCGCGTTGCGCGGCAAGCTCCGCAAGACCGTCAAGAACCACCGCGTTTGAGCACTTGCTCAAATCCCGCTACTCTCACGTTTGAGCAAGTGCTCAAACGTGAGGGGGTCACATGGCGCGGCAACCGCTCTACGTGGAGACGGTGATCCGGACCGACCTCGACGAGCTGTGGCGGCGGACGCAGGAACCGCGTCCGCACCAGCGCTGGGACCTCCGGTTCACCCGGATCGACTACCTGCCGAAGCCGGACCCCGGAGCGCCGCAGCACTTCCGGTACGCCGTCCGCGTGCTACCAGGGCTGGAGGTGGACGGGACCGGCGTCAGCGTCGGTGAACGCTCCAGGCCCGACGGCTCGCGGACCTCGGCGTTGCGCTTCAGCTCGGCGCACCCGTTGTCCCTGATCCGCAGCGGGGCGGGCTACTGGCGTTACGTGCCGACCAGCACGGGGATCCGGTTCCTCACCGGCTACGACTACCAGCCGGGCTGGGGCCGGCTCGGGGCACTGGCCGACCGCCCGTTCCGCCGCCTGATGGGCTGGGGCACGGCGTGGTCGTTCGACCGGCTCCGGCTGTGGCTCGAACGCGGCGTGCCGCCCGAGGTGTCGCTGCGGCGGGCACTGCTGGACGCGGGAACGAGAGTCGTCGCCTTCATCGTGGCGTGGCAGGTCGCCCCTGCGCCGCTCACCGCGGCACTCGGTCTGATCGCTCTGCTGGCCCCGCCGTTGCCGTCCACCCCGGCCGCCAGGAGATGCCGCCGGACCCCACCGGACCGCCGTTCCTCGACGGCGCCGTCGACCCTGTTCACCTTGGAGCACCCATGACGTCGATCTTCCAGCGCGCCCTCGGCGACGACTTCGACAGGCTGCACCCGCAGCTGCGACGCAGGTTCGGCTTCTCCGGCGCAGACGGCATCGCCTGCGTCGGCACCGGCACGATGGACCGGGTGTGGCGCGGTCGTGGCTTCACCCGGCCGTTCCTCTGGCTCGGAGCCCGCCGCCACATCCTCCTCGCGGGCAGCGGCCGCGACGTCCCGTTCACCATCAGGAACTACGCCTACGTCGACTCGCTCGGACGCGAGACGGTGACCTTCGTCCGCACCTTCGCGTTCGGCCGCCCGCAGCGCTGGGACGCCACCATGATCTACAGCCCGGAGCGGGGCACCGTCGTGGACTACCTGGGTACGCACCAGCACATCGCCGTCGACCTGCACCTGTCCGTGGACTCGGGCGGTGCGCTCCTGATCCGCAGCGGCGAGCAGCGCTTCCACGAGGGGCCGGTGCACTTCCGCATTCCCGAGCTGGTGACGGGGACTGCGGAGGTCCGCGAGTCCTATGACGACGAACTGGGCCGGTTCCGCGTCGACGTCGAAGTGACCAATCACCGTTTCGGGCCGCTTTTCGGCTATCGCGGCACGTTCACCTGTTCGTATCCCGAAGACGACCCCGTGCCGGCCGAGATCAGGCCGGTGCGGGAACAAGCGAGGGTGTGACCTGATCCGTCTCCAGGAGTCGTGCGAAACGCATGCTCTTCGAAGACTGTACTTGCGGGTACATTTTTCGGTACCTAGCTTCGTCCGCATGAAGGCAGTGGTGGTTGATGAAGCAGGGGGACCGGAAGTGCTGCAGCTGCAGGAGCGGCCGGCACCTCGTCCGGGACCGGGGGAAGTACTGGTCGACGTCCGAGTCGCGGGCGTGAACTTCTTCGACGTCGGCATCCGCCGGGGACGGGTGGCCGAGGTGCCCGGCATGGAAGGTGCCGGCGTGGTGGTGGAGACGGGCGAGGGCGTGGATGAGTTCGCCCCCGGTGACCGGGTCGCGTGGCTGGTCAACGACACCCACGGCAGCTACGCGGAGCAGGTGGTCGTCCCCGCGGCCAACGTCGTGGCGGTGCCCGGCACGATCGACGACGAGACGGCCGCGGCCGTGCTGCTGCAGGGCCTGACAGCGCACCACCACTGCACCGTGTGCCACCCGGTGCAGCCCGGCGACATCACGCTCGTGCACGCGGCCGCCGGCGGGGTCGGGCTGCTGCTCACCCAGCTGATCAAGGCTCGGGGCGGCACCGTCATCGGACTTGTGTCGCGGCCGGAGAAGGCCGAGATCGCCACCGCCGCAGGCGCCGACCACGTCCTGGTCTCCACGGGTGGTGCGTTCGTCGAGCCGGTGCTGGAGCTGACCGGTGGCGAGGGAGTGCACGCGGTGTTCGACGGAGCAGGCGGGCCGACGTTCGACGGATCGCTGAAGGTGCTGCGCACGCACGGCACGATGGTGTTCTACGGACCGTTGATCGGCGATGTGCCGATCATCGCCATGAACGAGATCCCGCGCAGCACGCGTCTCACCTACGGCACGCTTCCCGACCACATTCGCACCCGTGAGGAGCTCACCAAGCACGCGGCCGAGCTGTTCGGGCTGGTCGAGAAGGGAGAGCTGGTCGTCAGGATCGGAGGCCGCTACCCGCTGGCCGAGGCGGCGAGGGCCCACGCGGACCTCGAGTCGCGTACGACGACCGGGAAACTGCTGCTGATCCCGTGACGGTGGCACCGCTTGACGCGCGGTCAACGCGCAACCGTTGTGAGCAAAGGTGAGCAGCAGCGGCGGGGCAAGCAGACGCGCAAGTTCAAGGGGCTCCTTGACCCTCGGGCCCCTGGGCGGCGCCCAGGGGCCCGAGGTGTCATCCCCGCACGGCCTGCAGGAGCTCGGAGTAACCCATCCGCTTGACGAAGTCCTCACGAGTCCGGTCGACGAGTTCGCTGACGAGGTCCACCCCGGATTCGGTGTGGTCCACGACGCTGCGGAACGGCTTGGCCCCGAAGGGCAGCCCGAGTATTCGCGAGATCTCCTCGGCCACCCCGTGCGGGCCGGCCTGGGTACCCGGCGGGAACAGGCCGATCGTCGCCTGCTCGTTCCGAGCCACGAGGGGGTCGAGCCGGGTGTACGTGGCGGTCACGGCCGGGTCGTCGGCGTGGGTGGCGTTCGGGAAGTGTTCGGTGCCGTCGAGGATGACACCCGGCATCACGATGCTGGTCTCGATGCCGAACGGGTTGACCTCGTACGAGGTCGTCACGGCGAGCGCGTCGAAGGCGGCCTTGGCGGCGACGTACGGGCCGAGGAACGGTGGCGTGGTGACACCGATGGTGCTGCCCACGTACACCAGCGTGCCGGCTCCGCGGGCCCGCAGGTGCGGCAGCACCGCGCGGTTGACCCGATGCGCGCCCACCGCGTTCACGTCCACCAGGTGCAGGAGCGCCTCGGGCGTGAACGCCTCGACGTAGCCGATGGCGAGGTGACCCGCGTTGTGGACGATCACGTCGAGCCCTTCCCCGGCGTCCAGGACGGCGGCCACGGCAGCGTCCACACTGGACTGTGACGTCACGTCGAGTTCGTCGACGCGGATGTCCCACTGCTGACGTTCCGCGTCGGCGAGCAGTTCGCGCGCGTGTCCGGCGTCGTGGCCGCCGGGGGAGCGCATGCTGGCGTGGACGGTGTGGCCGTCCGCGGCGAGCCGGCGGGCGGTGTGGTTGCCGATTCCGGTGGCGGCGCCGGTGATCAGGATGACGGACATCGTGGTTCGGCTCCTCGTTCGAACAGATGTGGGGTCACGCGGCGAAACGCCGCTGGAGGGCCTGGCAGGTGAAGGCCGCGAGGGCGCCGATGGCGCTGGCCGCGACCAGCGTGGCGATGCCGGGCAACGGGTGCTCGGGTTCCGCGGCGAAGTACGCGACCAAGCCGACGAACCAGGCGAGCATGTTGCCGACGACCGGCGTGGTGCGCAGCCCGACGACGACCAATGCCAGCAGGAACACCCCGATCGGCAGCGCCGCGGTCACCCCGATGGACGGGGCGAGGGCTCCCACCACCACCTCGCCGATCATGGCCAGCGCCATTCCCAGCCAGGTGCAGAGGACGGCCTGGACGGCCTGGCGGGTGTCCGCGGGCCGGGTGAACCACGCCACCCACCCGACGAACATGGCCCAGGGCAACAGGGACAGCGACAGGGTGGTGAACGCGGCCGCGGCCGCCACGACGGCCGCTATCAGCGTGAAGACGGTGAACTTGCTCGCGGACGTGACGGTTGGCGTGTGGTGAGCGGTCATGACGAAGAACTCCTCACAGGAGAGGGGGAGGTGGGACCAGTCAGTCCTGAATGGACGCCATCGCGGGCGGGGCGTAGCGCAGGCCTGCCGCCGCGCCGACAGGGACCGCCGCGCCGAGCTCCTCGAACGCGATCGTGCCGAGCTCGATGCCGGCGGCAGCCACGTTCTGCTCCAGGAACGCTCGGCGCTTCGTGCCGGGGATCGCGGTGATGTGATCGCCCTGGGCAAGGACCCATGCCAGCGCCAGTTGACCGGCTGTGACGCCGTGCTTGCCGGCCACGGCTTCGACCCGGTCGACCAGCAGCAGGTTGCGCCGCAGGTTGTCCTCGTCGGCGAAGCGCGGGGAGGTCCGCCGGAAGTCGTTGGCCGGGAGGTCCGCGACGGTGCGCAGGCCGCCGGTGAGGAACCCGCGGCCCAGCGGCGAGTACGCCACGAACCCGATGCCCAACTCGCGCACCGTGTCCAGCACCCCGTTGATCTCCACGTCCCGGGTGAAGAGCGAGTACTCGGTCTGCACCGCGGACAGCGGCGCGGTCGCGTGCGCGGCGCGGATGCTCTCCGCGGACGCCTCGCTGATGCCCAGGTAGCGCACCTTGCCCTCGCGGACCAGCTCGCCGAGCACGCCGAACGTCTCGGAGACCGGCACGGTGGGGTCGACCCGGTGCTGGTAGTACAGGTCGATGTGCTCGACGCCCAGTCGGCGCAGCGACCCCTCGACCGACCCGCGGACGTACTCCGGCCTGCCGTTCGGGCCGCCGACGATGCGGCCCGAGTCGTCCAGGGTGACACCGCCGAACTTCGTGGCGACCACCACCTGGTCGCGGCGGCCCCGCAGGGCGCGGCCCAGCAACTGCTCCCCGGTGAACGGCCCGTACATGTCGGCCGTGTCGAACATCGTCACACCCAGGTCGATCGCGCGGTGCACGGTCGCCACCGACTCGGCGTCGTCCGGCGTGCCGTACATGGCGGTCATGCCCATCGTGCCCAAGCCCTCGACCGACGTGACCAGGCCCTGACCACCCACGGCATGCTGACGCAAACTCATCACTGACCTCCGGAACGGGGGAGGAGCAGCCCTGACAGGTGCTCCGTGTTCATCGTTCAAGCACCGCCGACGACAATCGGCGTCCTGCTTATCCCCGCTCTCGCAGGGCGGGGACAAGCCCGCGGATCTTCGTTAGGTTCGCTGGGCGAAGCCGCATCGACACCGGAACGGAGGTCCTCATGACCGATCGCGAGCTCGGCAACTTCCTGCGCACGCGGCGGCAGGCGCTCCGGCCGGCGGATGTCGGCCTGACCTCCGGTGGGCGCCGTCGCACTCCCGGGCTGCGCCGGGAGGAAGTCGCGATGCTCGCCAACGTGTCGGTGGACTACTACGAACGGCTTGAGCAGTCCCGCGGCTCTCATCCGTCCGAGGCTCTGATCGCCGACCTCGCCCGGGCTCTGCGCCTGTCCACGGACGAACGCGACTACCTGTACCGAGTGGCCGGCTATGCGCCACCCATGTCCACTGTGACCAGTGGATACGTCGAACCGTCGCTGATGTTCCTGCTCGATGCGCTCACCACCGTGCCGGCGCACATCATCGACGACCTGACCCACGTGCTCGCGCAGAACCGGCTCAGCCTGGCCCTCATCGGTCCCTGGGAGAAAACCGCGACCCGCTACGCGAACGTCGCCTGGCGCTGGTTCACCGATCCGGAGTCCCGTGCGCTCAACGTGCCGGAGGAGTGGGAGGCGATCGGCCGCGGTTACGTCGCCGACCTCCGCGCCGCCACAGCCCGCCGCGGCCGTGACCGCACCTCCCAGGAACTCGTCGCCGATCTCCTGGCGGGCAGCGCGGAGTTCCGCACGTACTGGGAGGACATGCACGTCACGCCGCTGGCCTCCACGCGCAAGCGGCTGACCCACCCGGTCGCGGGAGAGCTCGACGTGCAGTGCGACGTCGTGCTGGGCACCGCGACCGGGCAGCGGCTCGTGATCTTCCGCCCGCAACCCGGCAGCGGTGCCGCAGAAGGCTTCGACTTCCTGCGAGTCCTCGGCGTGCAGTCGTTCGACTCCTGAAAGCCGGCGATGCCGTCCCGCGCGTTGCTGCGCGCCATCGAGGTCTTGGCCTCATCTCAGAACGAAAGGCCACCAGCACAGGCATCCACGTCAGGGCGAGCCCCTACAGGCACCCGTAGTGCCCCAACTCGATAATGGCGACGTGAAGCTGCTGCCCGTCACCGCATCCGGTGCAAGTGTCGCCTACCTCGACGTCGGAGCCACCGGTGGACGCACGACCGTCTACCTCGGAGGCCTCGGGCTGGCGAGCACCGTCACGTTCGCGCCGGTCATCGGCCACCCCGCGATCGCAAGCCGGGGTCGGCACGTGCTGATCGACCTGGTGGGCAGCGGCTGGAGCGACCACGACGACACGTTCGCGCACACGATCGAGGACCACGCATCCGTTGCCGCAGCGGTGATCGACGCACTCGAACTCCGCGCGCTCAGACTGGTCGGGCACTCGCTCGGTGGTTCTGTCGCGATCAGCCTGGCCTCGCAACGCCCCGATCTCGTCGGTGAGCTGGTCGTGGCCGAGCCGAATCTCGACCCCGGCGTCGGGACGATGTCAGCGCGGATCGCCGGCTTCGACGAGGACACCTTCGTCGCGACCGGAGTGCGGAGCATCATCGAAGCAGACGACACGGCGACGGGTCTGCGCACGCTGCGCCGGTGGTCACCACGCGGATTGCACCGCACCGCCGTGTCGTTGCTGGCCGAGCGACCGGTCACCTTCCGCGAACAGCTGACCTCGCTGCCCATGCCGAAGAGCTACATCTCAGGTGAGCTGAGCGACGAAGACCTCGACGACCTGCGCGCGACCGGCTGTGACGTGCGCGTCGTGCCGAATGCCGGGCACTTGATGATGGACGACAACCTGGACGGGTTCGTGAAGCTGCTGACCGACCCGCTCAAGAGCACCTCGGCTTGACCTCCCGTGCTGCACCGAGCGGATCCGCCCTGTGCAGTACATGGCGATCCGACGCCGAACTCGTCGAGGAGGTTGCCGGGGTCGCGCGGACCTCGGGTTCCGCGCGTGGCCTCTGGCCGGGCAATCCCGGCCAGAGGTTCGGCCGATGAGGCCTGCAGCGCCGTGCCGCCTTGATCAGCCCCGAGGCTCGTCCTCGGTCGCGCCCACCGGCTCCATGTCTTCCGGAGCGGGCATGTGACGGATGCTGTCACTGCCCTTGTGGTCGTGGGCGCGGGCGTATCGGGAATCCAGCACCCTTACCAACTTGTGCGCCGCCCCGGTGTACGCGTCATCCACGTTAGTGGCGTGGTGGGTGACCGCGACCGGTTGTTTGCCTCCCGGCCGCGCCTCGATGACGCACTTCTTGTCCTCCGGCTTGCTGCCCCCGTCCTCGCTGAGGTGCACTTCCACCCTGGTCAACCATCCGCTGAACCGGGACAGGCTGTTCTCCAGGTCGGCGGTCACATAGGTGGCCAGTCGTTCGCCACCGTGGACGTTGTGGTCGGTGTTGACCTGGATCTGCATGAGCACCCTCCGGAACGGAACAGAAATGATCCTGGTCGATACCACGGGAGCGGCCGGCTCAAACGCGGCGGCGTTCAGCGAGTGAGGTGGACAGCACAGTCGTGTGACCCCTCGAATGCGCGGGATGACGGAGGAACGCTCCTCCGCCATCCCGCGCCGCCTACTCGGTGTCCGCGTGGATCGCGGTCAGGATCGGTGTGCGGGACGCCGTTCGGGCGGGCCAGAACGACGCGAAGATCCCGATCAGTGCCGTGATGAGCACGAACGCCCCCAGCTGAGCCCAGGGCACCACCACGGGGATTCCCTTCTGGCTCAGCACGCCCACCACGCCGAGGCCGGCGCCGGCGAGCAGGCCCAGGCCCGCGCCGAGCACCGCGATGATCACCGACTCCAGCCGCAGGACCGACCCGACCCGCTTGCTGCTCAGGCCGACCGCGCGCAGGAGACCGATCTCGCGCACTCGTTCCAAAGTGGACATGGTCATGGTGTTCACCACGCCCAGGGCGCCGATCAGCACGGAGACGCTCAGCAGCGCGTAGAGGATGTTCAGGAACGACTCGGCCGCACTGGTCGCCGCCTCCGCCGGCTCTTCCTTCGTCCGCACCACCAGGACCGGGTTGTCGAGGGACTTCCGCAGCCGGTCCCGCAGTTCGGCCGGGTCCTGTCCGGACGCGGCCTTCACGAGGATCGTCTGCGGCGCCGCCGATCGCGGCGCGAGCCGTGCCGGGACCAGCGCCGCCTGTCCGCTGGCCTCCGGTGCGTCGTAGGTCGCCACGACCGGCAGGGCCACCGGTTGCTCCGTGGCGCCTGGTGCTTGGACCACCCCGGTGACCAGGGAACCGACCTGGAGGTCGTACCGGTCGGCCGTGGCCGTCGAGACGGCGATGCCTTCGTCCAGACGGCCGAGTGAGCCGCTCGTGACAGTCAGCGGCAGGAAAGCCCGCACGTTCGACGCGTCCACGGCGGTCGTGGTGAGGAACCTGCGCTCGCCGAGTTTGATCGACACGGGGGTGAGCGGGCTGACGGCCTGGACGCCGGGGACCTTCGCGACGTCGGTGACCGTGCCGGAGCTGAGGTCGGAGAACGGGATCGTGGTGATCCGGACGTCCGCGTTGTCACCGGTCCTGGCGTCTTCCGCGTCCTTCGCCGCTGCCGAGGAGATCGCGACCGTGACGGCGGCGCAGACGGACAGCCCGATCATCAGCGTCGTGGCGGTCGCGGCGGTGCGGCGCGGGTTGCGGCGGGCGTTCTCCACGGCCAGGGTGCCCGGCATCCCGCGCAGCCGGGTCAGCGGGCCGCGCAGCACCTTCGTCAGACCCGTGCTCACCCAGGGCGTCAGCACAATCAGGCCGATCATGAGCAGTGGGGCGCCCGCGTAGATGAGGTCCTGGCTGTCGATCGCGGCCAGGGTGATCGCCGCGCCGAGCACGAACAGGGTTACACCGGCGATATTCCTGCGGCGCAACGACTTCGCCGTCGGCGCGAGGCCGGTGCGCAGGGCCGCGACCGGCGGGACGGCCGCGGCGCGCCTGGCCGGGACGTAGGCGGCGACCGTGGTGACACCGATGCCGACACCCACGGCGGCGCCCACCGCAGTGAGGCTGAACGCCCGCAGCGGCACATCCGGTCCGTTGAGCACGGAGAAGGTGCTGTTGAGCACCGCGGCGACACCGATTCCGAGCGCGTAGCCGAGCACCGTCGCGACGGAGCCGAGCAGAGCGGCCTCGGCGAGCACGCTCCTGAGCACGTACCGCCGCGACGCGCCAACCGCGCGCAGCAGGGCGTTCTCCCTGGCCCGCGCCGTCGCGAGCATGGTGAAGGTGTTCGCCACGAGGAACACCGCGACGAACAACGCGACGCCGGCGAAGAGCAGGAGGATCGACGTGAGCTTGTCGTCGCTGCGGACGGTGTTGAGCGACTCGCCGGTCGCGGCGGTGAACGACGACGGCAGGGCGGCGCGGACGCTCTTGGCGATCTCCTCCTGGCTGGCACCGGGCGCGGCGACGAGATCGGCCGCCGTGTACCCGCCGGGATTGGGGGAGAGCAGCTCGCTCGCCGTCCTGAGGTCGAAGGCGACGAGTGAGCCTCCCGCGGCCAGCCGGGGGTCGTCCGCGGTGAAGACGCCGGTGATCTCCACCCGGTGCACCACGCCGTTGACGATCACACGCGCCTGGTCTCCGACGCGGTAACCCGTGTGCTCGGCGGTGAGCTCGTCGAGGACGATCTGGTCCTCGCGCACCGGTGCCTGCCCGGCGCTCAGCCGGTGGCGGCTCGGGTCGTAGCTGGTGCCGCCGGCACGCTCCGGCTGACCGGCGATCTCCCCGTTCCTGGTGACGAGGAAGGCGTACCCGTCGGCGATCGGCCGCACCTGTGCGACTCCGGGGAGGGCGCGCAGCTGCACGACGACGTCGTCGCCGAGCTCGGTCGACCGGAGGCCGGGCTCCACCTTGACCGCCACGTCGGCCTGGGCGCGGGCCTGGGCCAGGTTGAACGCTGCCGTGACCGCGTTCCCGTAGAGCAGGGAGCCGACGACGAAGGCGACGCTGAGCACCACCCCCGCCGCGGACAGCAGGAACCGGGCCCGGTGCGCGAGGATGGAGCGGAACGCGTGGCGGAGCATCAGCGCACCGCCTGCGGCTCGAACCGGCGCATGCGCGCCAGCACCAGGTCGGGCGTCGGGTGCCGCATCTCGTCCACCAGCCCGCCGTCGGCGAGGAAGAGGACGCGGTCGGCGTAGCTCGCGGCCAGCGGGTCGTGCGTCACCATGAGCACCGTCTGCTGCCACTCGCGGGCGCAGCGCTGGAACAGGCCGAGGACCTGCGCGCCGGACCGCGAGTCCAGGTTGCCGGTGGGCTCGTCGGCGGCGATGATCTCCGGCCGGGTGATCAGCGCCCGCGCGCAGGCGACGCGCTGCTGCTGGCCGCCCGAGAGCTGCGCGGGCCGGTGGTCGAGCCGGTTCTCCAGGCCCACCGCGGAGACGACCTGTTCCGCCCAGGTCTTCTCCGGCATCCGGCCGGACAGCGACAACGGCAGGACGATGTTCTCCCACGCGGTCAGCGTGGGCAGCAGGTTGAAGGACTGGAACACGAAACCGATCTGTTCGCGGCGCACGCGCGTGAGGTTCTCGTCATCCAACGATCCCAGGTCGGTGCCCGCGATCCGCGCCGTGCCGGAGCTGGGCTTGTCGAGTCCGGCCAGACAGTGCAGGAACGTCGACTTGCCGGAGCCGGACGGACCCATGATCGCGGTGAACTCCCCGCGGCCGAACCGCGCCGACACCCCTGCCAGCGCGACGACGGCGGCGTCGCCGTCACCGTAGACCTTGCCGAGCTGATCCGCCTCGGCCACCGTGTGCTCGTTCATGATCGCCATGCTCGCGCCGGCGGCCCGCCCGGCGGCTCAACCGGATTGACGAACGACTCCCGCGCCACTCAGCCGAAGGGATGAGGCCGCTGTCCCGAGCACTGTCCTACCGTGACGGTCATGCTGGCGGAGATGAGAAGGTTGTCCTGGGCGCAGCGCCTGTCCGCAGGACTCGGCCTGCTCACCGCCACAGGGGTGGTCGTGTTCGAGGGGGTGAGCTCGGAAACGGTGGCGACCGGAGCGGGGCTGGTCGTGACGGGCCTGCTGTCGTTGGTGGCACTGGCGATGCCCTCGGTGCGGGCTCTGGTGGTCGCGCAGGTGGTGGCCGTCTCGATCGCGTTCACCCTGCTGTGCCAGGTGCTGCCCGACGGTCTGGACAACACCTTCGGAGTGGTCGAGGTGAGCGCGCTCGCGTGGCTGACGGCGCGTTCGATCATCGAGCTGCGCCCGAGCCGTTCGGCGCTGGTGGTCCCGTTGCTCTACCTCGCGGTCGTGGCCATGCCGACGCGGTGCTTCACACTCGGGCGGCCGCTGCTCGACTACGTCACGGGGCTGTTCGCCATCGGGATGTTGTTCGTCGTCCTGCTCGGGATGTACCTGCGGCTGCACGACCAGCGCCGCGTCGACGCCGGGGAGCTCGCCAAGCAGGCGCAGCGGCTCGCGTACGCCCGCGACCTGCACGACTTCGTCGCCCACCACGTGACGGCGATGGTCGCCCAGGCGCAGGCAGTCCGCTTCATCTCCACGGCCGGTCACCCGCCGGCGCCCGACGACCTCGACCGGGCACTGGCCGGGATCGAGAAGGCGGGCGAGCAGGCCCTCACGTCGATGCGGGGCATGATCTCGGTGCTGCGCGACGACGAACCACCCCCTGCCCGCACCACGCTGGGCGAGGCGGTCGCGGAACCGGTCGGTCACTTCGCGGGCCCGCCGGTCGCCACCGACATCGACGACGACCTCGCGACTACGCACCTGACCGCCGACGTGGTCGACGCGGTCCGGCACGTCGTCCAGGAGTCGCTCACGAACGTCCTGCGCCACGCGGGCGGCGCCACGGCGGTCCAGGTCAGGGCGCGGACCCTGCCGGGACGGCGCCTGGAGGTCGTGGTGGCCGACGACGGACCGTCCACAGTGGAGGAGTCCGGCGCCGGCTTCGGCCTGGTCGGTCTCACCGAACGCGTCGAAGCCGTAGGCGGCACCCTCGCCGCGGGGCCGGCGGACAGCGGCTGGCGCGTGACGGCGGTCCTGCCCCTCGCGACGGCTCTGCCAGGATGACCGGCCATGAGCATCCGCGTGCTGGTCGCCGACGACCAGGAGATGATGCGCTCGGCGTTCCGGATGATCCTGGACTCCCAGCCGGACATGGAGGTCTGCGCCTCCGTGGAGGACGGCAGGGCGGCGGTCGACGAGGCCAGGCGCCTGCGTCCCGACGTGTGCCTGCTGGACATCCGGATGCCCCGGCTCGACGGCCTGGAGGCGACCCGGCTGCTCGCCGGACCGGGCGTGCGAAATCCGCTCAACGTCCTGATCGCCACGACGTTCGACCTGGACGAGTACGTGTACCGCGCGCTGCGGAACGGAGCGTGCGGGTTCCTGCTCAAGGACATGTCACCGGCGCTGCTCGTCGAGGCCGTGCGCGCGGCATCGGCGGGTGCGACGCTGATCGCACCCACCGTGACCACCCGCCTGCTGTCGCACTTCGCGCTGGACCGCTCGGACACGGCCACTCCGGAGCCGGCGCCGAACGAGCCGTTGACCGATCGCGAGCTCGACGTGGTCCGGCAGGTGGCGCGGGGCAGGACGAACAGCGAGGTCGCCGCGAACCTGTACGTGACCCAGGCGACGGTCAAGACCCACCTCGCCAACGTGCAGCGAAAACTGGCCGTGCGCAACCGGGTGGAGATCGCCGCCTGGGCGTGGCGAACGGGGTTGTGCTCCTAGGGCTCAAGCGAGGCGCTACGTCCACCGGCGCGATGGCGTCGCCTCATGGGGTGCTTCGGCAAAGCGACGACGTTCCGCGATCGGCATCTTTCCCAGTTGGAATTCCTCACGGTGGATTGCCCCGTTCGGGCGATCATTGAGCGTTCGTGCGTCATGTGATCACTTTTGTGAAGTACTAGTGGTTCGGTTGAACTCGGTTGATGTCAAAGTGCTGCCGTGAACGCGCGGAATGCAGGCAGGCTCTTGAACGCAACCGTGCTGGGAGGCGCTTTGTCCGACGACCGGGGTGTTCTGATCGCGATCTACCAGTCTGATCGAGCCGATCGTTCGGCGACGCTGACCGTCAGTCTCGCCACGATGGGCGCGGCCGTCACGTATCTCGTCGGCACGATCGCCTTTTACGACAAGCTGGACCTCCTCGGCTGGGCCATCTGCCTGCTCCCGTTTCCACTCGTCTGCATCGCCGCCTTCCACGCTTTGCTCCTGAACCTCGCCGCTGTCCGTGCCCGGTCGATTCTCACAATCGAACGAGCACTCCTCACCCAGATGTACGAACCTGGCGCCTTGTCGCTGGATCGCGGTGAGATCGGCGTGACCGCGAGCGAGAGAGCGGGCAACCTGCACACCGCCCACCCGAGCCAGCGGGCGGCGATACTCATCGCCTATGGCGGCGTCGGGATCATCTACTGCGGGTACATCGGCCTGATGCTCGTCAAGGCGGCATCACACCTGTCCGGGTGGATCGCGGTTCCGGCTGCCGTCTACGCGACCCTGCTGGTGCCGGTCGCACTCGCCTGGCGGCACAGTTTGGCGAATTTCGACTTCGAGCACGTTGACAGTGGCGGGTGTGCCGACGTCAGCGACGCACCGATGCGCTGACTGGCAGATCCGACCTCGTTGAAGGCAATCCTCGTACTGTTGCAGAGATTGCAGTGGGAGAAGTTGCACAATCCGCGCGAGAACAAGCCACCTGGAATTTCTCACGCGTTCGGGTGGTGTGATGGTGGTTTCGCATCCGTGCTTCGGCTGCGTGCACTTGTATGGCGACGGGGAGGTGCCGTGAACGCACTGAATCGAATCCTCACCACGCGGGAGCCATTCGGACCCGCGGACAGCGAGAGCGTGTTCGAGGCCGGTCTCGCTGGTGTGGACCAGCTGTTCGATCGTTCCAACCTGATCTACGCGCAGGCCATCAGCGCGAGCCGTCCGACCTACATCATCGGCCGCAAGGGCGCGGGCAAGACCGCGTTCCTGTTCGGTTCCACGATGAGCAACAGCGTGCAGGCGTTGCGCACCGCGACCGTCTACCAGTGGATGGCGAGCGTGATCCGGTGCTGGACCGAGGTGCGCGGGCCGCTCTTCGTCGACCAGGCCGCCGACCTCTGGCAGGCCGTGTTCGAGCAGGTCGCCCTGTTCCACGTGCACGACACCGCCCAGGAGAACGACCCGGTGAACGAGCTGCAGGACGTGTGGGACCACCTGGACCGTCGGGAGCACACCGACGCGACCACGACCACCGAGCGATTCCTCGCCGAGTTGCAGCGCCGGATCGCCAACCGCGACCTCATCGGCCTGAACGAGATCATCGGTGACATCACGCACGGAGGCGTCACGTTCGATCAAGCGCGCCGGGCGACGCGCGTCATCCTGCAAAAGCGCCGGCAGCCGCTGGTGATCGTGATGGACAACCTCGAGGACCTGCACGCGAGGCTCCCCGAGCTGCGTGACGTGCTGTCCGGCATGTTCCGCTGTGTCGGCAGGGTGATCCTCGGCAACGATGCGTTCGGCGTGCAGATCTGCCTGCCGAGCGAGCTCTTCGACCAGATCCACGAGATCTCCACCGCGCCGGAGAAGGACTTCCGGGGCAGCTACCTCACCATCTACTGGACCGCCAAGGAACTCCTCAGGCTCGCGGACCACCGGTTGGGGCTCTACCTGCGCACGCACCACCCGGATCAGCACGAGGAGCTGTTGAAGAAGGCGGCGGACAGGGAAGAGCCGCAACTGTTGCGGGTCGCGCTGCCGCCGCGCATGACCAGCGGACTCGGAGCCGAGGAGGACCCGCTCGCCTACCTGCTCCGGCACACCCAGTTGCTGCCGCGGCACCTGATCGAGATCCTCAACAGCGTGTTCACCACGCCGGTGGGCGGTTCGGTGCCGTGGGCGGTGACCGAGGAGGCGATCCGCGGCGGTACCCGGCGAGCGGAACGCATGGTGGTCAACGGGATCTTCGCCGCGCACCAGGCGTCGTTCCCGCTGGCGCGAGAGGCGCTCGTCCGGCTGTCGGACCGGTTGGAGATCTGCTTCGCCGCCAGAGACCTGCACCGGGTGTTCAACCGCGAGGGCATTCGCAAGGCGACCGGAATGGAGTTCGGCGAGTTCCTGCCGATGCTGTTCGCGCTGGGAGCGCTCGGAGTGCGGTTCGACGAGACAGCGCGCTACAACAAAGCGCACTTCCAGTACACGTTCGACTCCAACCTCACGACGGAGGAGGACACCGACTTCCTGTGCTTCCACCCGTTGTTCACCCGCTACTTGCACGAACGGTCGTTGCCGAGGCTGCGCAGCAAGAACGTGAAGGCCACCTACCCCCACGGTTGCGACCCCGCCGACGAGGACTACCGGGTCTCGCTCGGGTACACGGCCATGGCGATGCGAGGCTGACATGGCGCTGGGGTACGGAGGTCGCAGCCTGCCGAACGTGGGGTCCGAGTACGTCGAGGACCCGCCGGAGGGGATGCGGATCGGGATCGCGTTGTCCGGTGGGGGAATCCGCTCCGCGGCGTTCAACCTGGGTGCGATGCAGGCGTTGCAGCGTCAGCAGGTCCTGGAGCGGGCCGACTACCTGACCGGGGTGTCGGGCGGCAACTACGTCGCGAGCGCGCTGACGATCACCGGCGCCTACAGCGACCCTGACACGGACAACGGGAGACCGCACTGGAGCAACGGTTCCGTCGAGGAACGTTACCTGCGCCAGCACACGAACTACCTGGCGCCCGGACGGATCGGCAGGGTGTGGCTCGCGCTGAGCATGGTCTACGGCTTCGTCCTCAACTACCTCCCGTACCTCCCGTTCGTGCTCTGCGCGTTCATCGGAGGACGACTCACGGGATGGGCGCTGAACCTGCTCGGTCAGCCACTGGAACGCTTGCGGTTCAACGGTCTTGCCCTGCCCGCGTCGCCGATGCTGACGATGCTGCTGATCGCCGCGGCCGTGCTCTCGATCACGGCTGTGCTGCTGGTGGCCTACCGCAGGTTCTACGACATCCGCCGATCTCCCCGCAACTACGGGGAGACGCGTTCCGAAGGAGTGGCCGCGAACCTGGTGACGCTGGTCGGCTTGCTCTCGGTGCTGCTGGTGTTGCCGCTGCTGGCCTCGTTGTACGGCACCGTTTCCACCGCGATGACCTCCTGGCTCTTCCGCGAGCCGCCGGACACCTTCGACACCACGCAGGGCCGGATCGCGATCGCCGCGGTGTGGCTGGTGCTGTCGCTGGTGCTGGCCGTTGCCGCGGTCGCGCTGAGCCGCCGGTTCCGCGCCCTGCGGCTCATGCTGGTGCTTTCCGGGCTCGGCAGTGCCGGACTGCTGCTCGTGCCTCTGTTGTCCTCGCTGGAGTTCGCCGCGCGGGTCGGCATCCGGGGTGTCGGCGACCTGCTCGGTCTGCTCACCGCGGTCGCCGTGGTCGGCTTGATGGCGATCAAGGCGCACAACCGCCGCTACTCGATGCACCTGTTCTACCGCGAGCGCCTCAACAGCGTGTTCGCGCTGCGGCGCAAGACGGACGAGGACGGCAACGTCGTGTGCGAGCCGATCGGGTACGACGAGCAGCTCTACTTCTCCAAGGTCGGCTGCAAGCTCGGTGCGAGCGGACGCAAGATGCCCAAGCTGATCGTGTGCTGCGCGGTCAACCTCACCAGCGACGAGGTACCGGTCGGCCGGTTCGCGGAGTCGTTCACCTTCGAGCACGACCAGAGCGGCGGAGGCATGTTCGGCCGCCGCGGCACCGACTGGTACGAGGAGCAGGCCGGCCTGCCGGGCACGCAGCTCACCCTGCCGTCGATCATGGCTGTCTCCGGCGCCGCACTGTCACCGCTGATGGGCAGGTTCACCTACCCACCGCTGCGCTTCCTGATGGCCCTGACGAACGTGCGCCTCGGCGTCTGGATCAAGAACCCGCTGCACCCGCGCTGGGAGCGCAAGCCAGAGCCGCCTCGTGGCTGGGCCGGCCGGCTGCGAGCCTCCGTGCGAGACGGCTGGCACGAGCCAGGTGCCCTGTACGTGCTGCGCGAGGCGCTGGGCGTCACCAAGTCCACCCACCGATTCATCTACCTGACCGACGGCGGGCACTGGGAGAACACGGGCCTGGTGGAGCTGCTGCGCAGGCGGTGCACCCACGTCCTGTGCTTCGACGCGAGCAGCGAACCCACCGGTGCCGGCCTGGACATCGGCCGCGCCATCGCATTGGCGCGCAGCGAGCTCGGCGCGGACGTCGAGCTCGACCCGCGTCCGACGATGCCGGGAGCGGACGGCATGAGCGAGGCCATGGCCGTGCGGGGCCAGGTGAGGTACCCGGACCAGGACGGCGAGGCCAAGCTGATCTACGGCAAGGCGGTGCTCACCCGGTCGGCCAGCTGGGACCTGCACGCGTTCAAGTCGCGTGAAGGCCGGTTTCCCAACCACTCGACCAGTCGGCAGATGTTCACCGACGAACAGTTCGAAGCCTACCGGCGCCTCGGCTACGAGGCGGGGACAGAAGCACTGGGTCTGCTGAACATCCCGGAAGCGCTTCTGAGCCCGGTGCGCATCGTGCTCAGCTGAAGGGGATTCACCCTGACCGGCAAGTCCGGCACGAGTTCGGCCGGCCTCCGCCGGGACCGCCTCGGGGGAAATCCGAGACGAGCAGTGCCATGCGGCTCGACCTGCATGGATGCCGCTTCGGCACGCACACGATCGGGAGGAAGACCGGCAACGCCCCAGAAGGACGTCGAGATTCTTGCTCTGAGCCATCAGCTCGAGGTCTTGCGCAGCCATGCCCGTACGAGCGTGAACCGAGGGTCAACTCAAGAAAGTCGTCCCGGTGCCGAGAGGTCGCGGGCGGGGCGTCGTTTCCGGGCTCGAACTGCGATCTTGTGGTTGATGGTGCTGGGTGAATTGCCTCCATGCTGGGAAGCGGCGGAGCTGCCGATCGACGAGGGAGCTTTGCGCCGTCGTGGCAATGTCGCCGCAACAGCTGTCGAGGTCGGTCACCCCGTGGTCCAGCCGTTGAGGTGCAGAACCTCGTCGAGGGGACGTCGGCGGGCAGGGAGGAAGACGCTGCCCAGGGTGTGTGCGGTGGGGATGAGCGCTGCTTGGCGGGTGCCGTCCGGGATGCCCAGCAGCGCGGCCACCTCTTCTTCGGCGGCGAGGTGGGCTGTGGTCCAGCAGGTGCCGAGGCCGTGTCCGCGGGCTGCGAGCATGTAGCTCCACACTGCGGGCAGCAGGCTTGCCCACAGGCTCGCCTGGTTGCCCGGTGGAAGGCCACCGGGGATTTCGATGCAGGGGATGATCTGCACCGGTACCCGCGCCATGACGTTGGCGAGGTGCTGGGCGTTGTCGTAGCTTCGGCCGCCGGCGCCGCGGTTGCGCTCCTCGAAGCATCGTCGGTAGATCCGGCCGACTTCGGCGCGGAGATCAGGTTCGGTGATGACGACGAACCGCCAAGCCTGGCGGTCACCGCCCGTCGGTGCCTGCAAGGCGGTTTCGAGGCACCGCATGACGATCTCGAGGCTCACCGGTCGTTCGAGGTCCAGGCGCCGCCGCACCGCGCGGGTGGTCATGAGGGCGTCTTCGAGCTGCATGATGTGGTTCCCCAAAGGTCGAGGGTGTTCAGGGCCGTTGCCCCGGATGCCCAGGTCGGCCGGACCGGACTACCAGGCCACCGGCAGGGACTCGACGCCGTAGACGGCCCGGTCGTGCTTGAACCGGAGGTCTTCGACGTTCACCGCGAGCCGCAGGCCCGGCAGTCCGCGGGCAACAGCGCGGAAGACCACGTTCAGTTGCACCTCCGCGACACGGCGGCCGATGCAGTGGTGCGGGCCGTGCCCGAATGCCAGGTGCTGGTGTGCGTCGCGGTCGAGGACGACCTCATCCGCGTCCGCGTAGACCGACGGGTCCCGGTTCGCCGCCTCGTTGGGAAGCACGACTCCTTCACCGGCGCGAATGGTCTCCCCGCCGATCGGTATGTCTTCGACCGCGACTCGGCGCAGGCCGCTGTGGACCACCGAGAGGTACCGCAGCAACTCGTCGACACCGCGGGCGACCGTCAGGTCGTCACCCTCGCGGAACAGCTCCATGCGCGAGGGTTCCAGCAGGAGCACCAGGACGCCTAGCGCGATCATGTTCGCCGTCGTCTCGTGGCCGGCGGCGAGCAGCAGCATCGCGGTGTCGACAACCTCCTCGCGGGACAGTCCTCCGTCCGCGCCGAGCTGCTCGACAGCCAGCATCGACAGCAGGTCGTCGCCCGGATCGCGCTGCTTCACCGACGTCAACTCGTCGAAGTACACGCGCAACCGCTCGAACGCCGTGCCCACCTCCTCGGCCGTCGCGCCGACCGAGACGATCGTCGCGACGTTCTGGTGGAACAACTCGTGGTCGGCGTAGGGGACCCCGAGGATGTCGCAGATCACCACTGTCGGCAACGGCAGGGCCAGCTCGGTGACCAGGTCGGCGGGGCGCGGACGTTCTGCCAGCCCACCGAGGAGGTTCGCGGTGAGCGCCTCGATGCCGGCCCGCATCGAGGCCGCCCGCTTGTTCGTGAAGTAGCGGCCCAGGATGTGTCGCCGCCTGATGTGCTCCCGCCCATCCATGAACCCGAACGCGTTGAACGACCGGCGGAACGCGGCGTCGGCTTCGGACAGGAACGGGAAACCTCGGCGCTGGGGATCGGCGCTGAGCCGGCGGTCGACGAGCAGGCGCCGCTGCAACTCGTAGCCGGAGACCAGCCACGCCAGTTCGCCGGACGGCATGCGGATCCTGTCGGCGGGACGGCATTCGAGCATGTCCGGCGGCGGGTCGAACGGACAGCCCCGCGCCATGGGGTACGTGCGGACTTGGTTCACGTCGGGTCCTTCGGGAGAGTCACAGCAACGTCCGGAGGGTGCACGCGGCGAGGAACACCACGTAGGCCAGCAACGCGGGATTTCCTGGCACGTAACGGTTTCCGCGGTGACGCGCCAGCTTCGCCAGCCCCCAGGCGGTGATCGGCAGGGGTAGCGCGAGCCAGAAGGTCTCGGACCCCGCGTCCTGCCAGACGACTGCCACGACCGCCTGGAGGGCGCACGCGACGATCAGCAGGACCAGGGCGACCACCGCCCCGCCAGTCCAGCCCGCCGCCGTCGAGTACAGCTTCTCGCCGGGCCGCTCGAACTCACGCCTCGTGGTCTTGCGGGCGATTTCCCAGTGCAGGTAACCGAAGAGGAACGAGACCACCAGCAGCGCGGTGGGCAGCGCCGCGCCTCCGCCGCCCACCGCCACGACGTAGAGCACCAGGATCGTCTTGAGCTGGATGGTGACGACGATGTTGCCCCACATGCTGTCCGCGAACGCGGTGGACTTCCGCTCCGCCAGGAGGAGCAGGAGCGAGTAGGAAATCGCACCGGCTGCCACGACCAGAGGTGCCCGCCCCGCGACGGCCGAGAAGGCCAGCGCCGTCGCACCGGAGCCCACCCCGTAGGCCCGGACGTTCGCGAGCGTCACCTCGCCGGTGACGAGCGGCCGCTTCGGGTTGAACTCGCGGTCGTAGGGCAGGTCTTTGACCTCGTCGACGATGCGGAAGAAGTACAAGAGCGTGAACACGCCCGCCCAGCCGCACGCCACCTCGACGAGCCCCGGGCCCGCGCCGGCGCGCAACGGGGCGAGCGTCGTCAGCACGGCGGCCACCAGCAGGGAGACGTAGAAGACGTACTTCGCCGGCGGATAGCGATGGAGGGTGAACCGCAACCACGTCGCCATCAGTCCTCCAGCAACGTGACGGTGCCGGTGGCGCCGTCCAGCTCGATCAGCGCGCCGTCCGGGATACGTCGCAGGGCACCGGGAACGGCGACGATCGTGGGGATGCCGAACTTTCGGCCCGTGATCGCGGTGTGCGACAGCAGACTGCCGCGCTCGACCACGATGCCACGGGCGTTGAGCATCAGGTACAGCCAGCCGGGGTCGGTCTCACGGGCGACGAGGATCTCGTCCTCGCCGAGGTCGTCGGCGAACGCGGGGTCGAGCACGATCCGCGCCCGCCCCCGCACCTTGCCCGGACACGAGCCGAGCCCCCGCAGCGCACTGTCGCCCGCGTCCGGCGCCTCGGCCGCGGCTTCCGGCACCGACAGGGCCACGACGTCCGCCGTCGAGAACTCCCGCCGCGGCTGGCGGAGCTCCGCCCTGGCGGCGTCACGGCGGCGCACCTCCACCAGACCGGCGAGGTCGTGCGTCGATCCCGAGCCGTCCAGGAAACCGAACAGCTCGTCGAGGTCCAGCAGGAAGACGTCCTGTGCTTCGGCGAGCACACCGCGGCGGTGGAGCTCGGCGCCGAGCGCGGCGATGATCCGCTTGCTGTAGCCGAACAGCTCACTGCGCTGGTACCGGCCTGCCTCGCGGAAGCAGAGGAAGGTGCGCAGGCGGTCGAAGAGGCCCAGCAGGACCTTCCGCTTGACCGCTGACGGCAGCGCGCGGCGCAGTCGGTCCTCACCCGCCAGCCGGGTTTCTGCTTCGGTGCGCTCCATCTCGGCAGCGGTGATCCCGCGTTCCGCGTACTGGCCCACCAACCGCAGCAGCTCCCACGGCTCCTCGCGGAGGTTCGGCCGCTCCAGCTTGAGCTCTTCAAGGCCGCGGTCGCCGTAGCGCCTCAGATGACGCTCGACGGCGGCGGTGAACGCGCCGGGCAGCTCACGCGCCGCGACCAGCCGCCACACCTCCTCCGGCGGCTTCAACCGGAACAGCGCCGCCAGATCGGGATCCGCGGCCACCTGCTCCGAGAGCCGCACGGCGCTCAGGGCGATCTCCGCGCCACGCAGCTGCTCGCCACCGCAGAGCAGCTGGCTGAACAGCGTGTCCGCGTCGCCGATGCCCCACCGTTTCAGGCAGCGCTCGATGCGCTTGTGGGTCATCAGCATGAACTGGTAGTTGATCAGCGTGATGCCCCACATGTCCGCCGCCCTGCGCCAGACCTCCCGGTAGTCCTCGACCAGGGTCAGCGGGTGCACGCCGGTCAGGTCGCGCTCGCGGCGGGAGTCCATGATCTCGGCCCAGTCGCGTTCGAACGCCGCGAACTTGCGGCGCAGCGACGCGTAGTTGACCGCAGCCCTGCCCCACCCCGCCACGAGTTCCACGGTCCGGCCGAACCGCTCCCGGCGGCTGCGTCCGCCGTCCGAGTAGTGGTAGCTGGTGTCCAGTTCGGCAACCAGTCGTTCCCAGTCCCGGCGCAGGCCGTCGAACAGCGGGAAGACTTCGAGCATCTGGATGAAGGAGGTGATGTTGTGGTAGATCCGGCCGTCCACGTGGGCGACCAGGCGGGTCATCGTCTCGTGCAGGCGGTGCAGCTCGCGCTCGGGAACGCCGCACCGCCGCAGGTAGTCGTGGTTCAGCAGCCAGTAGAACCTCCTGGCCACCGAGTAGGTCATCGGCGTGGTCGTCCCGGGGAAGCTCTCCGACACGTTGGCGCTGCTGAAGACGCGGTTGCGGATCGGGTCGAGGGTGATCGGCCGTGACTGCACCACGTGGACGGAGCCGTCCGGCGTGATCGTCGCCTCGATGTCCTGCGGACAACCGAACAGCGCCTCGATCCGGCGCCCCAGCTCAGCCAGCCTGGTCACCTCGGCCTCGGACAGCACGGCGGCGGTTCGGCGCTCGGCGGGTACCGGAGCCTGGCGGACACCATGGCCGTGCTCGTCGTCGAAGGTGACCATCGTCGTCTTGTCGGCGACCACGCTGCGGACCTCACCGGTGCCGAAGCGGACGAAGTAGTGGTCCGTGGGCGTGCGCTCGGCCACCACGCCCTCACCGATTCCCCAGCCCGCGCTGATCACCGTGTCGCGGGCGTGGGTCGTCGGGTCGCAGGTGAACAGCACGAGCGAACGCTCGCCGAACACCATGCGCTGCACGCCGACAGCCACCGTCACGTCGTTCGTGGACAGGCCGTTCCGGTGCCGGTACAGCAGGGCTTCGGGGTTGAAGGCTGAGGCCCAGCACTTCAGCACCGCTTCCCGTACACCGGAGACGGGCACGTACAGGAAGCTGTCGCTCATGCCGGCGAACGCGTGCTCGGCCGAGTCCTCGCCCTCCTCGGCGCGGGCACCCACCATCGACGCGCGCACCGCGAGCACGGCGTCGTCGTCGAAGTGCGTCGCGAGCGCTTCGGCGAGCCGCCGTTCGTCCGCCGGCCGCAGGCCACGACCGATGATCTCCGCTCGGATCCGCTCGGAGGCCGCCCGCACAGCGGGCCAGTCGGCGAAGTCCAGGCCCGCCAACGCTTCGCGCACGATCGCGGTGGGGACGGCACGGGCGAAGAAGTCGCCGGTGAGGCAGAAGAACTCGGGAACGTCGATGCCGGCTTCGCGCAGGGTCTTCAGCCGGGCGAACTTCCAGCCGACCCGCTCAGCGGCCAGCGGCTGGTCCATGGTCTCGATCACGGCAGGGCTCCTCGGGAATCGGACGTGGGCGGTCACCAGACGAGCGGGGCGAGTCGCTTCCGGCCCAGCGCGAACTCGCGGTATCCGGGCACGGTGAACATCACCCGTTCCTCGACGAGGATCCGGTTCACGACGGCGGGCACGAACAGCAGCGCGAACGCCGCCACGCTGACCGGGTTGGCGAAGTAGAGGACCAACCCCGCGTTGGCGAGCAGCATCCCGGTGTAGGACGGGTGCCGGACCAGCCGGTACGGCCCCGTGGTGACGATCCGGTGGTCGTCGATCAGGCGTACGCGGTGGGAGTAGAACCGGCCGAGGGTGTGGATCGACGTCAGACGTAGCGCGACACCGGAGAGCAACAACAACGGCGGCAGCACCAACCACGGCTGCCAGGAAGACCAGGGGATCGGCCCGAGCGCAGCGGCCAGGATCGTCACCAGGCGCGCGACACCGTAGACCTGCTCGCTGCCGCGGTCGTCCGTCGACGAGGCCGACGCCGCGGTCCGGAGGGTGACCGGCACCTCCAGGAACACCCATCCCAGGTACAGGGCGAGCAGCACCGCGCCAAGCGGGTGGGTGGGTTGACCGGTGTCGAGCACGGCCCGCACGAGACCGCCGGCCAGCCCCGCAGTGCCCACCACGAACGCCACCGCGGGGAAGCGGTCGCGCAGCAGGCCCTTCACCGGTTCGCCCCGATGGCCTCGGGACGCAGCCGGTGGTAGTCGGACAGCGGCATCACCCGGCCGGAGAACGAAATGTTCCCCACCACGCGACCACCGGACACGACCTCCGCGGGCACGACGAACAGCGGGCCGTTGAGCCTCCACGTCCCGTACCGGAGGGTGGTCGCGCCGCGGCGGTCCCCGCCACCGGGAAGGTCGACCTGCAGCCGGGTTACCACGAACTGCCAGCCGACCGGAACCTCGGACACCTCGTGCAGCGTCATGATCCCGGCCTGGCGGGCCGCCTCGACGAGTGGGACGACCGGGTGCAGCGGAGGCCGCCCGGCTCGCGGAATCGCCCCGCCGATCGCCACGGCGTGACCATTTTCCTCCCGTTGGATCGGACCGACCAGCACGCGGTCGTCCAACTGCTTGTGCACGAGGCGCTTGTCCGCACGCCGGGCGTCCGCCCGCAGCAGCGGCCACGACAGTTCATCGCCAGGCACCAGCGTGATCTGGCCGTCGCACACCACGGCGCCGTTCTGGGTCACCGAGACCTCGTGGCTCAGCGGATTCGGACCCGCGCTGCTCACCGTGACGTCGGCGGGCAGGTCCTTCTCGCAGAACTTCCGGAACCGGAACCGGGCGGAGTGGACCCGCACGCTGCCCGCGGTGGACCGCACGGCGTTGTGCAGACAGGTGTCCAGGAGCAGCATCGCGGGAACGTGGTCCAGCGGGTGGTCGAAGAAGAACGGGTCCTCTTCGTCCACGGAGAGCGCGGCGCGCTCGTGGTTGGAATGATGCTTGATCGCCTCTGTCATCTGTTCTTCCCATCGTGTGCGGCGCGGCTCCGGATGAGCGGCGGAGTGCAGCCCGGACCGAACCGGCACGTCGCGCCTTCGTGTCGTGGTAGGGCCGGGACGGTGACTGCGCTCCGCATGTCATCGCTTCCTCTCGGTTGGCACGACTCTCACAGCGCCGGTTCCCGTTTCGTTCCCACGCTCGATACCGCCTGCACCCGTGTTGCTCACTGGTCGTTGGCGGGCAAGGGTTTGCGACGTGGCGTACAAGCCGAGTTGTCCCATGGGGGCAGCCGTCGAGCACGTCGGCGCTGATCAGGTGATCAACGCTCGCAGGCCGCCTCCTGGACGCTCGATGCCCCGCAGCTGCCCGACGGCGAAGACGACCTCGCCGATCCGCTGTGGGCGGTGGCCGAACGTGCCGTGACGCTGGACGAGGCCGGCTGGCCACCATTCGCCTGCGGCCTTCAGGTGCTTGCGGTGGAGCGGAAAGGCAGACGGATCCGGCCCGCGGAAATACCTGACCGCGGATGGTCATCGGGCGGTACGCTGCCCCCAGGTGTGCCGGGAAGCCTGGTCGGCGTCTGTTCGACGACGCCGTCTTCGAGGAGCTTCCATGGACACCGCTGTCACCGGCACGGCGATCGGGCCGATGGTCATCGCCGCTGTGGACCAGTACGAAGAACATCCCCTGGTGCGGGACCACCTCGCGGCGCGCATGCTGCCGACGGCCGGGCGGGTGGCGGTCGCCGTCGCGCGCTGGCGGCCTGTGCGCAGGGCCCTGTTCGCCGCCACGGAGAAGAAGATCGCAGGGCTGTGGGCAAGCATGTTGTGCCGCAAGCGGTACATCGACGAGCTGGTCGACACCTCGGACGCGGAGGCCGTCGTGGTTCTCGGCGCGGGCTTCGACACCAGGGGCGCCAGGTTCGGCCACAGGCAGATCTTCGAGGTCGACCTCCCATCCAACGTCGAGAGCAAGCGCACCCGGCTGAGGGCGGTCTTCGGTGAGGTCCCTCCGAACGTGCGGCTGGTCCCCGTCGACTTCGAGACGCAGGACCTCGCGACGGCGCTCGCCGAGCACGGCTACCGCGCCGGCCTGCGGACGCTGTTCATCTGGGAGGCGGTCACCCAGTACCTGACCGAGGACGCGGTCCGTGCCACGTTCGGTGTCCTCGCCGGCGCTCCAGCGGACAGTGAGCTCGTGTTCACGTTCATCCGCAAGGACTTCATCGAGGGCACCGCGTTGTTCGGCGGTGCGGCGGCCCACCACGAGTTCGTGGTCGAGCGCCGGTTGTGGAAGTTCGGTCTGCTCCCGGACGAGGTCCCGGGGTTCGTCCAGCCCTACGGGTGGGCGGAGGTAGAGCAGCTGGGGCCACACGAGTTCACCGCGCGCTACCTGGAACCGGCCGGGCGTCTGCTCCCGGTGTCGGAGATCGAGCTGACCTCGCGTTGCGTCAAGGTCGCGCCGTGACGGCGCTCGCGATCGACGCGCGTGGCCTGACCAAGCGCTACGGCGATGTCCTGGCGGTGGACGACCTTTCGCTGGGAGTCCGCATGGGAGAGATCTACGCGCTGCTCGGTCTCAACGGTGCGGGCAAGACGACGACGATCCGGATGCTGCTGGGCATGGTGCGGCCGACCGGTGGCTCCGTCCGCGTGCTGGACACCGTGGTCGGGCCGGGAGAGCACGCGCTGTGGTCGAGGGTCGGCTACCTGGTGGAGACACCCGCGGCGTACCCGGAGCTCACGGTCCGGGAGAACCTGGCGGTGGCGGCACGTCTGCGCGGTGTGCCGGCAGGACGCCGGGTGGACGACACGATCGAGCGGTTGAAGCTGACGGCGTACGCGGACAAGCGCGCGCGGACGTTGTCGCTGGGCAACGCGCAACGGCTGGGGCTGGCCAAGGCGCTGTTGCACGAACCCGACCTGCTGGTCCTCGACGAGCCCGCCAACGGTCTCGATCCGGCCGGCGTCGCGGAGATCCGCGACCTGGTGCGCGAGTTGAGCAGGGACCGGGGCGTGACGGTGGTGCTGTCCAGCCACATCCTCACCGAGGTCGCGCGGCTGGCGACGCGCATCGGTGTGCTCCACCGCGGCCGGCTCGTCCGCGAGCTGGAGTCTGGTGATCTGACCGGGTTCCTGCGACAGCGCCTCAGCGTGTCGGCCCGTGATCGGGAGGCGGCAGAACTCGCGCTGGTCGCGGCAGGCTTTGAACCCGTCAGGTCGGGCGCCGGCGCTCTCGTCCTGGCTGATACCCGCGCGGTGCGGGAACCCGACGCCGTGGCCACCGTGCTCGTGGCCGCCGGCTGCCCGCCGACCCGGCTCGTCGTCGAACAGGACGACCTGGAGACCTTCTTCCTGCGGGAGGTGGAGTCGTGATCGCCGCTGTCGCGACCGAGCTGCTCAAGGCCCGGCGATCCCGCGTACCGTTGGTGACCGCCCTGGCGTTCACCGTCGCCGCGCTGGTGGGCGGGCTGTTCATGTTCATCCTGCAGGACCGGGACCGCGCCCGGTCCCTCGGCCTGATCGGCACCAAAGCCGCGCTGGCCGGTGGTCAGGCGGACTGGCCGACGTACTTCTCGTTCCTCGCCCAGACCACCGCTGTCGGCGGCATGCTGGTGTTCGGCCTGGTCTCGGTGTGGCTGTTCGGGCGCGAGTTCAGCCAGAACACCGTCAAGGACCTCCTCGCGCTGCCGACCTCCCGCACCACGATCGTCGCGGCGAAGTTCGTCGTGGCCCTGCTGTGGTGCTTGCTGTTGACCGCCCAGCTGCTCGTCCTCGGCCTGCTGGTCGGCGCGGTGCTCGGCCTGCCGGGCTGGTCCGCCGAGGTGCTGACCTCCGGCGTGGTGACGATCGCCGCGACCGCCGTGATGACGGTGCTGCTCACCACGCCGGTCGCGCTCGCGTCCAGTGCCGGCAGGGGATACCTGCCGGGTGTCGGGGTGATGATGGCGGCAGTGTTCTGCGCACAGATCATCGCCGCGCTCGGTTACGGCCAGTACTTCCCGTGGTCGGTACCTGCCTTGTTCAGCGGCCTGGCGGGTCCGGACCGGGTGTCGCCAGGGCTGCTCGGTGTGGCGCTGGTGGTGCTCGCCGGAGCAGCAGGGGTGACGGCGACCGCGTTGTGGTGGCGCAACGCCGATCAGGATCGTTGAGCCTGGTGGCGTTCCCACACAGACCCTGGGCGACCATCCCGAAGGTCTTCGCAACACCCTCAGCCACGTCCATTGTGGATCCTTTCCAGCTCGTGCACGGCGGCGTCGACGCCGTTCTCGGCTCGTACCCGCTCGCCGATCTCTGCCGCGCGCTGTCGCAGCGCCGGGTCACCTGAGGCCTGCGTGATCGCTGCCGTCAGCGTGTTGAGGGCGAGCTTTCTGTACGGAACGGGTTCTGGCGCGACACCGATCGCGTGCATCCGCTGAGCCCAGTGCGGTTGGTCCGCGACGAACGGACACACCACCTGCGGCACACCGGCGGCGAGCGCCGCGGCGGTAGTGCCCCCGCCACCGTGGTGCACCACCGCACGCACCCGGCCGAACAGCCAGTCGTGCGGCACCTGATCGACCACCAGGAGATCATCCGACGAGCGCGCGGCGAGCCCACCCCACCCGGTCACGACGATCGCGCGCACTCCGGCCGCCCGTGCCGCCTCCGCGACGATGTCACCGGTGCGCTGCGCGTCGCGTCCCGCCATGCTGCCGAACCCGATGTAGACCGGTGCCGGTCCGGTGTCCAGAAACTCCTGCAAGTCCGGATCCGGCGCCCAGCCCGTCTCACGCGGTAGGTACCAGAAACCGGTGGTGCGCACTGATTCCGGCCACGCGGGATCGACTGGCGTGACGAGGGAGCTGAACGCCTGCAGGACGTGGGTCTGCCGGGGGCCCTTGCCGCGTGGCAGGCCGAGGTCGTTGGTACGCCATGTGTTGACGATGCCGGAGTAGGCGCGCAGGGTCGCCGACACGATCAGGTAGGTCGCCCGGTTGAGGAACCGGGGCAGCCGGGGGAGCGGCACCATCGGGCAGGGGAACGCCGACGTCGGCACCCAGCCGGGTTGCAGCGCGGCGAGGACCGCCGGTACGCCGAGCATCTCCGCCGCGTGCTGTGCCGGGACGCTCGGCGTGTGCACCAGGACATCCGCGCCGCTGGACCGTGCGACCGCGCCGACGTCGCGCAGCACGTCGGCCATCAGCGGTTTGATGCGCCGGATGGCCGACAGGGCGGTGATCTTGCCGCGGATACCGCGGTACCCGCCCTCGATCGCCTCCGCCATCAGCGGATCTTCGAGCAACCTGTTGGGGCCGTTGTCCAAGGCCGCGAACTCGACGTCCTGCGTCAGCACGCCGGCAGCGAACGACTCGGGTGCGGCCAGCAGCGCCTCGTGACCCGCCTTCTTGAGCGCCACCGCCAACGCCAGCAACGGTTGCACGTCTCCACGTGTGCCGTGGGCGACCAGCAGGACCTTCACGGCCTCGTCCTCTCGTCGACCTCGGTGAACGCCGTCAGCCATCGGTCGTCGGTGAACAGGCCGTGGGTGAGCATCTCCAGACCGGCGCGGGCTCCGCGCACCGCCGTCGCTGTCTCGGCGGGGTCGCCGCCCAGCAAGCGGCCCACCTGGTCGCCGAGCACCAGCGGCGCCAGCAACCACGACACGTAGGTGACCGCCCGCGCCTTGGTGTCCGCCGAAGCGCGCACCCAGCCTTCCTGCTCGCCGGTCGCGAGCCACGCCTCTGTGCGGTCGACGATCTCGGCGAACAAAGCACGGGCCGCCGGTGTGTCATCGAGCAACGCCCTGGCCAGGTAACGCCGAACCGGCGTCGCCGCCTGCAAGACCTCGCCCAAGGCCTCGATGGACGCCTCGCCACCGCTGCGGATCGAGTCGAGGACGTAGTCGTCGCACGCCTGCCGCAGCCCTTCCTTGGAACCGAAGTGGTGCACGACCAGAGCCGGCGAGACCCCGGCATCCGCGGCCACCGCGCGGACCGACGTGCCGGCGATGCCGTCGGTGCCGAACCGGCCGAGCGCCGCGTCGCGGATCCGAGCCCGCGCCGTCAGATCAGAGGCTGAACGCATGTTCA
>JASLAV010000558.1 GCA_030146905.1 Lentzea sp.
GCGAGTGCAGCCCGTGCAGGTCCAGCACGCCCTCGTCGAGGACCTTGATCGCCGCCTCGAACGCGGCCCCGCCGGCCAGCGTGGCGGAGTACGAGGCGTCGTAGAGGGCGGTACGGATGTTGTCGCTCATCCCGCCGTCCACGCTCACGTACGTCCGGATGCCGTCGACATCCTTGACCGTGCCCACCTCGTACAGGGTGAACACAGCAGGTCCCACGACGGCCCGGCCCGGCTCGATCGAGAGCTTGGGCCGGCGCAGATTCTCCGCCGCGCACTCGGCGTCGACGATCTTGTTGATCCGCTTGGCCAGGTCGCCGGCCGGCGACGGGTCGTCCTGGGTCGTGTACGCGATGCCGAAGCCACCGCCGAGGTCCAGCTCCTCCAGCTCGACCCCGCGCGCGTCGCGGATCTGCGCCTGCAGCTCCAGCACCCGCCGGGTGGCGACCTCGAAGCCGGAGGTGTCGAAGATCTGCGACCCGATGTGCGAGTGCAGGCCGTGCAGGTCGAGCACGTCCTCGTCGAGCACCTTGATCGCGGCCTCGAAGGCGGCCCCGCCGGCCAGCGAGAAGCCGAACTTCTGGTCCTCGTGCGCGGTCGCGATGAACTCGTGCGTGTGGGCCTCGACGCCGACCGTCACGCGGATCAGCACCTTCTGCACCACACCGCGTTCACGCGCGATCTGGTCGAGGCGCGCGATCTCGTGGAACGAGTCGAGCACGATCCCGCCGACGCCGGCCTCGACGGCCGCGACGAGTTCGGGAACGCTCTTGTTGTTGCCGTGCAACGCGATGCGCTCGGCCGGGAAGTCCGCCCGCAGCGCGATGGCGAGCTCGCCGCCGCTGCAGACGTCGATGGAGAGGCCTTCCTCTGCCACCCACCTCGCGACCTGCACGCTCAGGAACGCCTTGGAGGCGTAGTGCACGAGCGTCGGGTCGCCGAACGCCTCCGCGTGCTCGCGGCAGCGTGCGCGGAAGTCCTGCTCGTCCATGACGAACAACGGGGTGCCGTACTGCTCGGCGAGCCCGCGGACGTCCACGCCGGCCAGTTCGACGACGCCGGCGTCGTTGCGCCTGGCGTTGCGGGGCCACACGTTCGGGGGCAGGTGGTCGAGCTGGTCGGCGGTGGAGGGGCGGTCCCCCGCGGTGGTGCCGGGGACGAGGACGTCAGCGTGCCGAGGTCCTGCGGGATGTGCTCGCATTACATTCGCTCCGGTGCGGTGACGCCGAGCAGGCCGAGGCCCGCTCCGAAAACATGCCTGGTGGCGGCGCAGAGCGTCAGCCTCGCCCTGTGCAACGGGGTGGTCTCCTCGTCGCCCTGGGGAAGCACGCGGCAGCCGCGCTCGCGGTCGTAGAAGCGGTGGAAGGAACCCGCGAGTTCTTCGAGGTACCTCGCCACCCGGTGGGGTTCGCGCAGCTCGGCCGCGGTCGCCACCACCCTGGGGAACTCGCCGATGGTGCGGATCAGGTCGCCCTCGCGTTCGTGCACCAGCAGCGAGAGGTCGTCCCCCTGCGTGACACCTAGGTCAGCGGCGTTGCGCAGCACACCGGAGATGCGGGCGTGCGCGTACTGAACGTAGTAGACCGGGTTGTCGTTGCTGTGCTTGCGCAGCAGGTCGAGGTCGATGTCGAGGCCGGAGTCGACGCTCGACCGGATCATGGCGTAGCGCGCCGCGTCCACCCCGACCGCGTCGACCAGGTCCTCCATCGTGATGACGGCGCCGGCGCGCTTGCTCATCCGCACCGGCTGACCGTCGCTGACGAGGTTGACGAGCTGGCCGATCAGCACCTCGACGACGGCCGGGTCGTCGCCCAGCGCGGCCGCCGCGGCCTTGAGCCTCGCGACGTAGCCGTGGTGGTCGGCCCCGAGCATGTAGATGCACAGGTCGAAGCCGCGGCCGCGCTTGTCGACGAGGTAGGCGATGTCGCCCGCGATGTAGGCGGGGTCGCCGTCGCTCTTGATGACGACCCGGTCCTTGTCGTCACCGAAGTCGGTGGACCGCAGCCACCAGGCGCCGTCCTTCTCGTACAGCGAGCCGTTGGCCTTGAGCTTCGCGACGGCCTCCTCCACGCGGCCGCTGCGGTGCAGCGAGTCCTCGTGGAAGTAGACGTCGAAGTCGGTGCCGAAGTCGTGCAGGGCCCGCTTGATCTCGTCGAACATCAGCCCGACGCCGATCCTGCGCACGGTCTCGGGGTCGCTCAGCGCTCCCGGCTCGCGGCGCAGCACCTCGGCGGCGATGTCGCTCACGTACGTGCCCGAGTAGCCGTCCTCGGGGGCCTGCTCGCCCTTCGCGGCGGCGATGAGCGACTGGACGAACCTGTCGATCTGCGCGCCCGCGTCGTTGAAGTAGTACTCGCGGGTGACCTCGGCGCCGCGGGCCCGCAGGACCTTGCCGAGCGCGTCGCCGACGGCCGCCCAGCGCGCGCCGCCGAGGTGGATCGGGCCGGTCGGGTTGGCGGAGACGAACTCCAGGTTGATGCGCTTGCCGGCCAGCTCGGAGCCGGTGCCGTAGCCGTCCGCCAGCGCCGCGCGAACGATCGCTCCCTGCGCCTCGGTGGCGATCGTCAGGTTCAGGAAGCCCGGTCCCGCGACGTCGGCCTTCGCGATGGCGTCCTCGGTCAGCAGGGCCTCTGCGAGCCACGTCGCGAACTCGCGGGGCTGGACGCCGGCCTTCTTGGCGAGCTGGAGCGCGATGTTCGTGGCGTAGTCGCCGTGCTCGGGGTTCCTGGGTCGCTCGACCGTCACCTGCTCGGGGAGAGCGGTGGTGTCCAGACGTCGGTCGGCCAGCAACCGGGCAACCGTTGTCCGGAGAAGATCGGCGAGCGCTTCGGGGGTCACGACGCATGAGTTTAGAGAAGCGTTGTCGCAGGTCTCGACCGGGTTGCCGGGTCTCGGAGGGTGAGACGGCAAGTGTTAACGCGCACGTGGTATCGCCCTGCGCTGACAGCGACCAGACACGATGTCCCTACACTGGCGCCGGTTGACCAGGACGACATCTGAGGCGGACATGACCAGCGGCAAGAAGACGAAGGCCACACGCAACAGCGTGGCCGCAGCCCGTTCCTCGGTGGTGGCGAGCAAGCCGAAGC
>JASLAV010000673.1 GCA_030146905.1 Lentzea sp.
AGTGCTCGTCTGCGCCCCCACCGGTGCCGGTAAGACGGTGGTGGGCGAGTTCGCCGTGCACCTCGCCCTGACCGAGGGGCGCAAGTGCTTCTACACGACGCCGATCAAGGCGCTCAGCAACCAGAAGTTCGCCGACCTCACAGCGCGGTACGGGGCGGAGAGCATCGGCCTGCTCACGGGCGACACGAGCGTCAACGGCGGAGCGCCCGTGGTCGTCATGACCACCGAGGTGCTGCGGAACATGCTGTACTCGGGTTCGTCCACTCTGGACGGGCTCGCGTACGTCGTCATGGACGAGGTGCACTACCTCGCCGACCGGTTCCGCGGTCCTGTGTGGGAAGAGGTCATCCTGCACCTGCCGGAGCACGTGCAGGTCGTCGGTCTGTCCGCGACGGTCAGCAACGCCGAGGAGTTCGGCGAGTGGCTGGTCGAGGTGCGCGGCGACACGACGGTCGTGGTCGACGAGCACCGGCCGGTGCCGTTGTGGCAGCACATGATGGTCGGCAACCAGATGCTCGACCTGTTCGAGGGCGACGAGACGCACGCCCGCATCAACGCCCAGGTGCTGCGCAAGACCGAGGAGCTGGTGCGCTACCACGTGCCGTTCAGCCGCGGGCGCAACCGCGGCAGCGGCGGTGGCAACGGCCGGCCGTCGCGCAACAGCGGGTACAAGCCGCCGTCGCGCATCGACATGATCCAGCGGCTCGACGCCGCCAGCCTGCTGCCCGCGATCGTGTTCGTGTTCAGCCGTGCGGGCTGTGACGCCGCGGTCGCGCAGACGGCGCGGGCGGGGCTGCGGCTCAACACGCCGGAGGAGACCGACCAGGTCCGCCGCATCATCGACGAGAAGACGCGCGACCTGCCGGAGGCCGACCTGACGGTGCTCGGGTTCTGGGAGTGGCGCGAGGCGCTGGAGCGCGGCATCGCGTCGCACCACGCCGGGTTGCTGCCCGCGTTCAAGGAGACCGTGGAGGAGCTGTTCGTCCGCGGCCTGGTCAAGGTCGTGTTCGCGACGGAGACGCTCGCGCTGGGCATCAACATGCCCGCGCGCACGGTCGTGCTCGAAAAGCTCGTGAAGTACAACGGCGAGGCGCACGTCGACCTCACGCCGGGTGAGTACACGCAGCTCACCGGCCGTGCGGGCCGTCGCGGCATCGACGTGGAGGGCCACGCGGTCGTCGTCTGGCAGCCGGGGATCGACCCCAAGGCGGTCGGCGGGCTCGCCTCCACGCGCACGTACCCGCTGCGGTCGTCGTTCCGGCCCGGCTACAACATGGCCGTCAACCTCGTGCACCAGCTCGGCGCCTCGGCCGCGCGCGAGATCCTCGAGCAGTCGTTCGCGCAGTTCCAGGCGGACAGGTCGGTGGTCGGGCTCGCGCGCCGCATCGAGCGCAACAAGGAGGCGCTCGCGGGCTACTCCGAGTCGATGACGTGCCACCTCGGCGACTTCACCGAGTACGCGTCGCTGCGGCGCCGGATCGCGGACCGCGAGAAGCAGCTCGCCAAGCAGAACACCAACGCGCGCCGCATCGAGACCGCCAAGTCGCTGGAGCGGCTGCGCAAGGGCGACGTGATCGCCGTGCCGTCCGGCCGCAGGAGCGGCCTCGCGATCGTCATCGACCCCGGCTTGGAACCGCTGGGGGAGGCGCGGCCGCTGGTCGTCACCGAGGACCGCTGGTCGGGCCGTCTCACGTCGGCGGACTTCCCGTCGCCGGTCGAGGTGCTCGGGCACGTCAGGCTGCCGCGGCAGGTGGACGTGCGGTCGCCCAAGTCGCGGCGCGACCTCGCGTCGACGGTCCGCAACACCGGCATCACCGTGCCGTCGCGGGGCCGCCGGCAGACCACCGCGGACGACGATCCCGAGCTCGCGACGCTGCGCCGCGCCCTGCGCTCGCACCCGTGCCACGGCTGCGACCAGCGCGAGGACCACGCGCGCTGGGGCGAGCGCTACCACCGCCTGCTGGCGGAGACCGAGCAGCTGGAGCGCAAGGTCGCGACGACCACCCACTCGCTGGCGCGCCAGTTCGACCGCATCCGGGCGTTGCTGCGCGAGCGCGGCTACCTGTCAGAGGCGGAGGAGGTGACCCAGAACGGCAAGCGCCTGACCAGGCTCTACAGCGAGTCGGACCTGCTGGCCGCCGAGTGCCTGCGCCACGGCGTGTGGAAGGGCCTCAAGCCCGAGGAGCTCGCCGCCGTCGTGTCGTCGCTGGTCTACGAGGCGCGCAGGGACGGTCCGGTCGAGGCGCGGCTGCCCCAGGGGCCGGTCGCGGACGCGATGCTCAAGACCGTGCGGCTGTGGGCGGAGATCGAGGACGACGAGCGCCGCCACCGGCTCGAACGCATCACGCGTCAGCCGGACCCCGGCTTCGCGTGGCCGGTGTACCGGTGGGCGCGCGGCGAGTCGCTGGAGAAGGTGCTCAGCGCCGCGGAGGCGGGCGGCAACGAGCTCGGCGCCGGTGACTTCGTGCGCTGGTGCCGGCAGGTGATCGACCTGCTGGACCAGATCCGCGACGTGGTCGGCAAGGGCGACTCGGTCGGAGCGGCCGCGTCCAAGGCCGTCGACGCACTGCGGCACGGCGTCGTGGCGATGATGTGACACGAGATGAGACACGGCCTGACGAAGGTTTTGCGAGTCGGAGTAAAGACTGACGCCGCCGGTGTGATTGGATTCCGCCGCAACGTCGTACACACGGAGGTCGACTGATGAGCAGCCCGTACGGACCGTCCGGAGGGAACGATCCGCAGCAGCCCTGGGGCCAGCAGCCGCAACAGCCGCAGCAGCCCTACGGTGGCGGTTTCCCTCCCGGCACACCGTCCGGCGGCTTCCCGGCTCAGAACCCCTACGGCCAGCCGCAGCAGCCCCAGCCGGGGCAGCAGCAGCCGTACCCCGGTTTCGATCCGTCACAGCAGCAGACGCAGCAGTACGGCGTGCCGGGTCAGCAGCCCCAGTCGAACCCCTACGGCACCCCCGCGCAGGACCCGTACGGCCAGCAGACCCAGCAGTACGGCATGCCGGGTCAGCAGCAGCCCAACCCGTACGGCCAGCAGCCGGGTTACGGCCCGCCGATGCCGCAGAAGAAGAAGTCCAGCGCGGCCATCTGGGTCGCCGCGGTGGTCGTCGTCCTGCTCGTCGGTGGCGTGCTGTTCACCGGTTTCGTGTCGCCGGCCTTCTTCAAGAAGAAGATCTTCGACAACACCGCGGTGCAGAACGGCATCGTCCAGATCCTGAAGGACGAGTACAAGATCTCCGACGTCGGCAGCGCGACCTGCGGCGGTGAGAACGAGGTCAAGCCCAACACCTCGTTCGAGTGCAAGGTCCAGGTCGGCGGCAAGGACAAGAAGGTCAAGATCGTCGTCAAGACCGAGGACGGCGAGTACGAGGTCGGCCAGCCCACCGGCTGACCTGCCAGGACCACGTTTTCGCGAAGGCCTTCCCCCGGACGTCCGGGGGAAGGCTTTTTCGTGCGCGAAAACTGAGGTGCGCCGGTCGTCGCGCTGAGACACGATCGCGGGCGTGACCGACATCCGCGTTCTCACCGACGAAGCGCAGTTCCGCGCGCACAACACGCTGTTCCGCCGCGCGATGCACTGGGGCCCACCGAGCGACGAGCAGTGGCCCGTCACCCTGCCGTCCTACGAGCCCGAGCGCGTCCTCGCCGCGTTCGACGGCGACGAGATGATCGGCACCACCCAGTCCTTCGGCTCCACGCTGGTGGTCCCCGGCGGCGCTCGGGTGCCCCATTCCGCCATTTCGCGCGTGGGCGTCCGTGCCGACCACACGCGCCGTGGCGTGCTGACCGCCCTGATGCGCGAACAACTCTCCGCGCTACCCGACCCGGTGGCGACGCTGCGGGCGTCGGAGGGGCGCATCTACGGCCGTTTCGGCTACGGCGTGGCGGGACGCGTGCGCTTCGTGGAAATCGACGCGAAACGCGCCGTGATCCCCGGTGGCATGACCGGCCGCGTCCGGATGCTCGACCAGGACACCGCCGACGAGCTCCTGCCCGAGCTGCACAACGCCGTCGGCCTGCGCAGGCCGGGCCAGATCTCCCGCTGGACCGGCTGGTGGGCGAGGCAGCGCGACCGCAAGACCGAGGCCGAGAACTCCGTCACCGTGGTCCACAGTGGACCGGACGGCGACGACGGTTTCGTGACCTACAAGGTCTCCGAGGAGAAGGAGTTCCGGCACCGCCTGTCCATCGAGGACTTCGAGTGGGCGAACGACGACGCGTGGCGCGACCTGTGGATCTACGTGATGCGCCTGGACCTCGTCGACCACGTGGAGACCGAGGTGCCGCTCGACGACGCACTCGGCTGGCTGTTCGAGGACCCGCGCGTCATCCACACCAAGGACGTGTTCGACGAGATCTGGCTCCGCCTGGTCGACGTGCCGCGCATGCTGTCCGCCCGCACCTACGGCGCCGCCGATCCCGTCGTGATCGAGGTGCACGACAAGCTCCTGCCCGCCAACTCCGGCCGCTACCGGGTGTCGGCTGACGGCGCGGAGCGCGTCGAGGAGCAGGCGGACCTCACGATCCCGGTCGACCTGCTCGGCGCCGTGTACCTCGGTGACACCACGTTCTCGCAGCTTGCGGCGACCAAACGGATCGAGGGAACCCGCCTGGCCGACGCCGACGCGTTGTTCGCGGTGCCGCAGAAGCCGATCTGCGGCACGTTCTTCTAGGTTCGCTGATACATGAGTGCTATCAGGCCGTTGGGTCGCGTACGCGGCTTACGGAAGGCGGGCGTCGCCGTCGCCGGTGGGCGACGGCGACGGTCCGCTGACGTCTCGCGTGAGGCGGGAAAGCTGCGGACTGTCATCGTGACGGTCATTGCCGCGCTCCTGTCCGGAGTCGTCGGTTCCGTACTGACGATGGTGACCACCGAGCGAACGACCGCAGCCGTTTTCCAGCAGCAGGAGCGACTCTTCCGGGCGGATTCCGAGAGGGAAGATCGAGAGAAACGCCGCTCTGCCTACTTCGGTTACATGAAGGCCTCGGACGAGTATTTCCGCGCAGTGTTCGCGACGTACGGCTGTGTGGATCGTGCGGTAGCCGATGCCTTCGCTGCGGATCCGCCAGAGGTGCTCGGTTCGTGCAGGACGCCTCCGGCGGCAGGAGCGTTCAGCGCGGCGTACGAGAAGTACAGGGAATCCCGAGAAGAGTTCCGCGTGTACGGGAGCGAGGCCGCTCGCGCACATCTCGACGACATCGACGCCGCGCTGCCTGAGGTCGACCCGAGGGACATCGGTGGACAGACTCTTGCGCGTGAGGCCGACTACCAGCGCTTTCCTGCCTTGGCCACGGAGTTGCGGAGGATCTCGCGTTGCGATCTTGTGGCAGTCTCCTCACCACAAGACCGCTGCCGCGGGTGAACGGAGGACGCTTCAGCCTCGCCGTTCCATCGCGTTGACCAGGCGCGGCACCGAGCTGCCCAGACCCCAGCGCTGCGTGAGCTCGCGCAGCCGCTCGGGGTCGGCGGGCACGCGCGGCACGGTGTCGTCGCGGTCGAGCACCACCGGGGCGTCGATCGCGGTGCGCACGACCGTGGGTGCGGCGGCCAGGTAGTCCTCCGCCGCGATGAGCGAGTTGCGGGCCTTGGTGGTGAGCTTGCGGTCCATCGGGTCGCTCACGGCCTTGAGCACGGCGTCCAGCGAGCCGAACTCGGTGATGAGCTTCGCGGCGGTCTTCTCGCCGATGCCCGCGACGCCCGGCAGGCCGTCGGAGGGGTCGCCGCGCAGCACGGCCATGTCGGCGTAGGCGGAGCCGGCGTTCTCCACGGGCAGCGAGTACTTGGCCGCCAGTTCCTCCGGACCGAGGATCTCGACCTTGTTCCAGCCGCGGCCGACGTACAGGACGTGGACGGGCGTCGGTTCGGAGCGCACGACCTGGAACATGTCGCGGTCGCCGGTGACCACCTCGACGGGCGACCTGGTCTCGTGGTGGGCGAGCGCGCCGATGACGTCGTCCGCCTCGTAGCCCGCCGCCTCGCCGGTGCAGATGCCCGCCGCGTCGAGGACGTCGAGGATGATCGGGATCTGGGGCGTGAGGGAGTCGGGGACCTCTTCCGAGCCGTCGGAGGCCGCCTCCGCGACGCGGTGCGCCTTGTAGGACGGCAGCGCCTCCACGCGGAACTCGGGACGCCAGTCGGCGTCGAGGCACGCGACCAGGCGGGCCGCGCCGCGGTCGGTGATGACGCGCGCGATCTGGTCGACGAACCCGCGCACGGCGTTCACCGGAGTGCCGTCGGGCGCTGTCATCGAGTCCGGCAGCGCGTAGAACGACCGGAAGTAGAGGCTCGCGGAGTCGAGCAGCACCAGGGGAGAGCTCACGGTCGACAAGCTACTAGTGCGCCGCCCGCCCGGACCTGCCGGGCGCGCCGCGGAAGCCCGCCGGGTGCCGAACGCGCCAGGCGGGCACCGCGGTCAACGCACTAGGCTTTCACCATGGCAACGATCACCGGGCCCATCGACGTGTCCGCGCTGCGTGCGCGGCTTGACCGCGCTTCCGCCGCCGCCGAGCAGGCAGGCGTCGACGCCCTGCTCATCTCGCCCGGCTCGGACCTGCGATACCTGATCGGTGCCGGTGGCGACTCGTTCGAGCGGCTGACCTGCCTCGCGCTGCCCGTGGGCGGCACGCCGACGCTGGTCGTGCCGAAGCTGGAGCAGCCTGGTTACGCGGGCGTCCCGACCGACGAGCTGGGCGTCGAGGTCGTCACGTGGGTCGACGGCGAGGACCCGTACGCGCTGGTCAAAGCCGCGTTGAAGGGCACGCGCGTCGCGGTCGCGGACATGATGCCCGCCCTGCACACGATCAAACTCGGCACCGCGATCGGCGGGCAGCAGTCGCTGGCCGGCCCGATCATCCGCGAGCTGCGCATGCGCAAGGACGAGGCCGAGATCGCCGCCCTGCGCAAGGCGGGCGCCGCGATCGACCGCGTCCACGCGCGCATGGGCGAGTTCCTGCGCGTCGGCCGCACCGAGCGCGAGGTGGCCCGTGACATCGCCGTCGCCATCGTCGAGGAAGGCCACACCGTCGCCGACTTCGTGATCGTCGGCTCCGGCCCGAACGGCGCCTCGCCGCACCACCGCGACTCCGACCGCGTGATCGAGGCAGGCGAGGTCGTGGTCATCGACATCGGCGGCCCCGTCGCCGAGGGCTACAACTCCGACTCGACCCGCACGTACGTGATGGGCGAGCCGGCGTTCGACGACGTGCGGGACACCTACGCCGTCCTGCAGGCAGCGCAGCAGGCAGCCGTCGACGCGGTGAAGCCCGGCGTGACCTGCGAGGAAGTCGACGCCGCCGCCCGTTCCGTCATCGCCGACGCGGGCTTCGGCGAGTTCTTCGTCCACCGCACCGGCCACGGCATCGGCCTGGACGTGCACGAGGAGCCCTACATCGTCAGCGGCAACGCGCTGCCGCTGGAGGCCGGCATGGCCTTCAGCGTCGAGCCCGGCATCTACCTGCCGGGCCGCTGGGGCGCGCGCATCGAGGACATCGTCGTGGCCACCGCCGACGGCGTGGAGTCCTTCAACAACCGACCTCACGAACTGGTGGTGCTTTGACCCTCGAGCAGATCGACAGAGCGATCCTGAAGGAACTCGCCTCGGACGGCCGGTGCAGCTTCACCGACCTGGCCGAACGCGTGGGCCTGTCCGTCTCGGCAGTCCACCAGCGGGTGAAGCGCCTGGAGCAGCGCGGCATCGTGAAGGGCTACGCCGCCCGCCTGGACGGCGCGGAGGTCGGCCTGCCGATGTCCGCGTTCATCTCGCTCTTCCCGATCAACCCCTCCGAGCCGGACGACTACCCGAAGCGCCTGGAGCACCTGCCGGAGATCGAGGCCTGCTACTCGGTGGCGGGCGACGCCTCGTACGTCCTGCGCGTGAGGGTCGCCTCGCCGACGGCGCTGGAGGAGCTGCTGCAGAAGATCCGCGAGTCGGCGAACGTCTCCACGCGGACGACGGTCGTGCTGTCGACGCCGTACGAGGACAGGCCGCCGGCGGTCTGAGCCGGTGCCCGCGACGGCGGGTTGCAAGGCTGGCGGTGGGCGGGGCAGTGGGCGTGGCGGGTCGCGAGGTCTGCGGTGGCAGGCGGCACGGCGGGGCGCGGCAGGCCGCAAGGTCTGCGTTGGTGGCCGGGACAGTGGGCACGGCAGGTCGCGAGGCTTGCTGTGGTGGGCGGGACGGTGCAGCGGCCGCGAGCTCTGCGGTGGCGGGCGGGACGGCGGCTGCAGCAGGCCGCGAGGTCTGCTGCGGGCAGGACAGCGGGCGCGGGAGCCGCGCACCCGTCCAGGCAAACGCGGGCAGGCTTGCGCGGGGGTCCCCTTGGATTTCGGCTCCCCCGCGACCCAACGTACTCAGCTGGTCCGACACTCCCGGCGATCTTCGTACGAAGCCGCCGAACGCGAGCCGGACCCGCCGACTCAAGGCAATGGCGGAGCCTCCCGTCCGCACCCGCGAGGCAATGGCGGAGCCTCCCGCCCGCACCCGCGAGGTAATGGCGTAGCCGCCTGCCCGTACCCGCGAGGCAATGGCGGAGCCTCCCGCCCGCACCCGCGAGGTAATGGCGTAGCCGCCTGCCCGTACCCGTGAGGTAACGGCGTAGCCGCCCTACCGGCACCCGCAAGGTAACGGCGTAGCCGCCTGCCCGCACCCGCAAGGCAATGGCGAAGCCGCCCTGCCCGCACCTGCACGGCAACGGCGAATCGCCCCGTCCGCAATGCCGAAGGCGAGCCGTCCGCCGAGCCCCGCTGTGCAGCGGGGCTGACGCAACCACCCGCCTGCGATCGGGGCTTGACTTCGGGTGCGAGGCGCTACCCTGCCGGGTTCGGGCGGGTGCGGAGCATCCGACCTTTTCCCGCCCGTCCAGCGCCTCGCAAGGGCCCCGAAGTCAAGCCCCGATCGCACCGCGACGAAGTCGCGACCAGTGAGCACACGCGTCCGCACCAAGCCGACGGAAGCAAACCCGCCCGCCACAAGCCGGACAAACCCTCAACAAACCCGCCCATCAGCCAAAACGAGCACCCGATCAGCAACCTCATGCACAGCATCGTGGTGAGTGGCGATCAACACCGCCGCCCCCGCATCAGCGACCCGCCGCAACAACCCCACAGCCGCAACAGCACTGACAGCATCCAGATGAGCAGTCGGCTCATCGGCGATCAACGCCGAGGGCCCAACCACCACAGCCCTGGCCAGCGCGGCCCGCTGCTGCTGCCCGAAGGAAACCTGACCGGGGAACCGACCCCCCAACCCGTCGATCCCCAACTCGGCCAGCAGAGGACCAACCCCGGAGACCTCCCGCCCAGCCAGCCGAAGAGGCAGAGCCACGTTCTCCTCCAGGGTCAGCTCAGAAGCCAGCCCAAGCGACTGCGGCAAAACGGCACACGCGGACCAAGGGGCCACCCCGGGCAGGACCGATCCGCGATCCGGGAAGTCGAAGCCGCACAACAGGGACAGCAGCGCCGTCTTCCCCGACCCGGACGGCCCGCTCAGCGTCACGAGCTCCCCGGCGGCCACCGTCAGGTCGACGCCCCGCAGCACCTGGACGCCTCCGAACGACCGGTGCACCCCGCTGGCCTGGATCATGACGCGGCCAGCGGGACGCAGAGGTCGGCCAGCGCGACCAGCCGAGGGTCGTGCGAGGCGACCACGGCCGGCACGGGCAACGAGGACAACGTCTCCAGCACGAGGTCCGCGGATCGGGCGTCCAGCTGCGAGGTCGGCTCGTCGGCCACGACGACGGAGGCCCCGCGTGCCAGGGCGCACCCGAAGGCGAGTCGTTGTTGTTGCCCGCCGGACAGAGCGCCGATCCGCCACGTCGCGGAACCGCCGAGGCCCAGGTCGTCCAGCAGGGAGTAGTCGGTCGCGCCGGCGGCGCGCAGGTTCTCGCCGACGGTCAGGTGCGAGATCAGGTTGTCGGCCGGGTTCTGGAACACGACCGCGATCTCCTTGCGGCGCAACGCGCGCAGGGCCGGCCACGACAGCGAGGACGTGGCGACGTCGCGGACGAACACCTCACCCGCCGACGGGCGTTCCACCAGCGACAGCACGCGGAGCAACGTCGACTTGCCGGAGCCGGACGGTCCGGACAGCACGGTGAGGCCGGGCGCGATCGACAGCGACACGTTCGCCACGGCGCGCACGGAGCCGTAGGACACCCCCACGTCACAAGCGCGGATCACCTGAGCAGCTCTCCCATCCGCGCGGTGCGGACACCGCGCAACGCGAGCCAGGCCGCCACCACGACTACCGCGGCGCCGCCCAGCACCATCATGGCGACCAGCGGCGCCAGGTCGGGCAGAACAGGGGCCGGGTTCAGCCACGGCGCTGGGTCCAGGCGCGGTACGGCCACCCCGGCGCTCACGAACGACGCCAGCGCCCCGATCAGCAGCGCCAGCACCGCCAGTGCCCCGACTTCGAGCAGGTGGCTGGACCACAGCACGGACGGGCGCATGCCCATGCGGGTCGACAGGGCACCGGAGACGGCGTTCTGGCGGCGGCGGACCTCGACGGCCAGCAACAGGGCCACGGCGGCGACCACGGCCAGGACGACGCCGATCGCGGTGACGAAGCCGAAGGTCCACTCCACGGTCAGGAACGGCAGGCCGTCGAGCAC
>JASLAV010000681.1 GCA_030146905.1 Lentzea sp.
AGTACTCGTTCGACAGGCGGGGCGAGATCAGGTAGCCGAGTCCGACCGTGCCGAAGAACGCCGCGATCGACCACGCGGCCGCCTTGTAGCGGCGGTTGACCAGGAAGTACAGGCCGGAGATGGCGGGCGTGAGCTTCAACCCGGCCGCGACGCCGACACCCGCGCCCTGCGCCCAGCTCCGCGCGCTGACCATCGTGCCGAGCAGGAGGGCGGCCAGGACCAGGTTGATCTGCCCGTAGTTCAGGGTCGTGCGGACCGGTTCGACCCACACGAACAGGCCGGTCCACAGCATCGCGCGGCGCGGGTCGTTGCTGCCGACGAGCTGGAGGGACTTGCGGGTGACGAACCACAGGCAGGCGAGGCAGGCGAGCTGCCAGACCCAGCGGGCCAGGCCCCAGGGGATCCACGACAGCGGCACGAAGACCAGCGCGGAGAACGGCGGGTAGGTGAACGGCAGGGCGAACTGGTCGGAGAACTCCTTGAGCCGCCAGTCGTAGAGCAGGCCGGTGAACAGCTCGGGTGAGGCGTTCCGGTAGACCATCAGGTCGATCATGGTCATCTTCGCCTGGAAGGCGACCATCGCCAGGTGCCCGAGCAGCGACGCGCCCAGGATCCACGGCGCGAGCGCGAGGGCCCGACCCTCGAGTGTGCGCAGTCCCACTGCCCCTACCTCCACGATCGTGTGAATTACACGACTGTCGGGCCACGAAACCGGGTACCCGGACGTCAAGACGAGTGGGAGATCAACGCAAGGGGATAATTCGCATGACCACCGACATCGTCGTATTCACCGTCTCAGCCCTGGCCATGCTCGCCACCGCGGGGGGCGTCTTCGCCCTGGCCCGCCACAGCCGCAACCAGGTGCGCTGACGCCAGAGCACAGTACCTCGGGGCGGTGCGCTCACCTGAGCGCACCGCCCCGAGGCGCGTCCAGGGCCCTGCGATCAAGGACCATCGGTCCGCGACCACCCCGCGCCCGTGCCATCGTGCGACTACCGGGGCACCGGCCGTCCGTCTAGCGTTCCGGACGACGCCACGCCAAGGAGTCGATCACTCATGACTGCTTCCCCAGTCACCGAACCGCATTACGGTGAGGACATGGCCGACCTGCCCGACTGGGTGCGACCACCGCGCGAGGAAGGCTGGTTCGCGGAGGACCTGGACCGACTGCCCGAGGCGCCCCGACACACCGAACTGATCGACGGAGCGCTCGTTCTCATGGTGGCCCCACAGCGGTCTTGGTGGTCGAGGTCGTCTCGCCGGAGTCCGCGTTCCGCGACCGCACGGTGAAGCTGCGCGAGTACGCCGCGGCGGGCATCCGGCACTACTGGCTGGTCGAGGACGAGGCCACCGGTCCCGTCGTGCACGTCCACGAACTGGACGAACCGACCAGGTCCTACGCACCGACCGGCGTCTTCCGCGACTCGCCGCACCTCTCGCTGCCGTTCGAGATCGACATCGACTGGCGAAGCTCGTGCCGTGAGGCCGACCGTCAGACGTCGAGGCGGAACTCCGGCGGGTCGCGCGGGGGCGTCGTGTCGGGCTTGGTCCAGCCGGCCAGGCGCGCGGCAGCCTCCGGGTGGCCGATCCCACTGGTTGCCAGCGCGATCACCAGGTCGTAGGCGTCGTCCTCCGGCGCGTCCAGGTCCAGGCCGTTGAGACCGTAGAAGACGAACGCCGACATCCACCCGAGCCGCTTGTTCCCGTCGATCAACGGGTGGTTGCGCAGGATCGACTCCAGCAGCACTGCGGCCTTCTCGTGCACGCCGCTGTACGCGTCCCGGCCCATCAACGACGACCGGGGCCGGTGCGCGGCCGAGTCCAGCAGTCCCAGGTCGCGGACCTTCGGCACGCCCAGGTCGTCGGCCAGGGCCAGCAGGTCCTCGAGCGTCAGGTACTCCGGGCTCACCGCGCCAGCCGGTCGAGCAGCGACGCGTACCGTGCGCGCCCCTCACCGGAGAGCCCGCGCACGCGGTCTTGGCGGACCCGACGCGCGGCGGCGTCGGTGATCGCGCGCACCACCGCCTCGTGCTTGCTCACGCCGTCCACCTCGGCGAGGAGGGCGAGCGCGCGTTCCTGCTCGTCGGACAGCCGCAATGTCATCGCCACGCTCGCGATGCTACCGAAGTGGTAGCAAGATCAGAGGTTGGAAAACTGCCGACCATGAGAGTGAGAGTGGACTGGACGCTGGAGATCATGGTGGAGCAGGCCCTCGACCTGTGCACTACCGACGCGGCCCGCGAAGCCGTCCGCGACGTGATCCGCCACGTCAACAGCGGCAAGTCGCGCTTCCGCGGTGGGCGTCGTCTCGTAGACCTGCTGCAAGTCGCGCTGGCCACCACGGAGCCGATCGAGGGCGACGAGGTGACACGACGGCTCCGTGACGCCATCGAATACGCCGAAGGCCGCGCCTATAAGCAGGACATGGACGATCGCTACCCGCTGTTCGAGAACAAGCGCAGCGACAACAGCCTCGAGTACGTCTACAGAACCATGGACGCATCGGTACGGTACTGGCTCGAGATCAGCCAGAAGTTCCTCGCCGAGCATCCCTCCGCGTCCGGTGCCGATCTCTTCTCCCACATGCAAGAGCTCCAGAGAGAACTGCCCTTCATGGACGCCCCGGAGGATCGACCGGGCAGGTACCGGCTCGTTCGCGGTCGCGCCGAGTCGGCTGAGTGGATCAGAACCGTGCTTGCCGGCAGGGTCGACATCGAGAACGTCGACGAGGCCAGTCGTAGAATCGCCACAAGCCCCGACGCGCTGGCCGTGCTGGCGTCCGACGACACCGGCAAGGTGCTGCTCCAAGCCATGGAACTGAAGCGTCGCCGTGAAGGCTTGGCGGAGCTCCGAGCGGTCGTGGAGGCGCCCGGATCATCGGAGGCGGAGATCCACAAGGCACTCGAAGAGCAGTTGTGGATCTTCGGTGGCCGTTACGTCGGGAAGGCCGAACGCCGCCGGTTCGTCGAGGGTGACGAAGTCGACATCCCTCTTCTGCGACCTGACGGATCGCTGTGTGTGGTCGAGTTGAAGAGAGCGGACGTTCCGGTGGTGACGGAGTACCGGGATTCCTGGGTGGTGAACGCCCAAGTCCACAAGGCGATCAGCCAAGCATCCAACTATCTCGTCAACTTGGACGAGAACCGGCACCGGATCCTCGCCGACGAGGCTGTCGACACCCGCAGGGCGAATGCGGTCGTGCTGATTGGGCACCCCAAGTTCGAACCCAAGGTGACCGAGAAGACGATCAACGAGGTGTTCCGGATCCGCACCGCCGATTCGGGCCGCATCGAAGTGCTCACCTATAAGGAGCTCCTCGACGCAGCCGAACGGTCGCTATCGACGGTCAGACGTTGAAGCGGAACTCCACCACGTCACCGTCGGCCATCACGTAGTCCTTGCCCTCCATGCGGACCTTGCCGGCGGCCTTCGCGGCGGTCATCGAGCCCGCTTCCACCAGGTCCGCGAACGAGACCACCTCGGCCTTGATGAAGCCCCGCTCGAAGTCCGTGTGGATCACGCCGGCGGCCTGCGGCGCGGTGGCGCCCTGGGGGATCGTCCAGGCCCGCGATTCCTTCGGGCCGGCCGTCAGGTAGGTCTGCAGGCCCAGGGTGTGGAAGCCGGCACGGGCCAACGAGTACAGGCCCGGCTCGTGCTGGCCGATCGACTCCAGCAGCTCGCGGGCCGACTCCTCGTCCAGCTCCAGCAGCTCCGCCTCGACCTTGGCGTCCAGGAACACCGCGTCGGCGGGCGCCACCATCTCGCGCAGCTCCTTGAGCTTCGCCTCGTCGGTGAGCACGGCCTCGTCGGCGTTGAACACGTACAGAAACGGCTTCGCGGTGAGCAGGCTGAGCTCGCGCAGCAGCTCACCATCCACTTCGGACTGCGCGGCGAACAGGGTGCGCCCGCCGTCGAGGACCTCGCGCGCCTTCTGCGCCGCCTCCAGCGCGGGACGGCGGTCCTTCTGCGTGCGGGCTTCCTTCTCCAGCCTCGGGATGGCCTTGTCCAGGGTCTGGAGGTCGGCCAGGATCAGCTCGGTGTTGATCGTCTCGATGTCGGCGACGGGGTCGACGCGACCGTCGACGTGCACCACGTCGGAGTCGTCGAACACCCGGATGACCTGGCAGATCGCGTTGGCCTCGCGGATGTTGGCGAGGAACTTGTTCCCCAACCCCGCGCCTTCGGACGCCCCCTTCACGATGCCCGCGATGTCGACGAACGACACCACCGCCGGCACTTCGCGCTCGGAGCCGAAGATCTCCGCCAACTTCGCCAGGCGGGCATCCGGCAGCGGCACCACGCCGACGTTCGGCTCGATGGTCGCGAACGGGTAGTTCGCCGCCAGCACGTCGTTGCGCGTGAGGGCGTTGAACAGGGTGGACTTGCCGACGTTGGGCAGGCCGACGATACCGAGGGTCAAACTCACGAGGCGTGAGTCTACGCGCACCGGGTGCCGTGTCCGATTCCCGCGAGACCCCTCGTCCCGCCGCCGGCAGAGTGGGCTCCATGCTCCTCGACGACGAACGCGCCTACCGGGCCGTCGCCGCCCGCGACGCCCGCTTCGACGGGTGCTTCATCCTCGCGGTGCGCACCACCCGGATCTACTGCCGTCCGTCCTGCCCCGCGGTGACGCCGAAGCGCCGCAACGCCGAGTTCTACCGGACCGCGGCGGCGGCCCAGTCCGCCGGCTACCGGGCGTGCCGGCGGTGCCTGCCCGACGCCGTGCCCGGCTCGCCGGAGTGGAACCTGCGGGCCGACCTGGCCGCCCGCGCCATGCGCCTGATCTCCGACGGCGTGGTGGAGCGGGAGGGCGTGCCGGGGCTCGCGTCGCGCCTGGGCTACTCGGAGCGCCACCTGACGCGCGTGCTGACCGCCGAACTGGGCGCCGGACCGCTGGCCCTGGCCCGCGCGCACCGGGCGCACTCGGCGAGGCTGCTGATCGAGACGACCGACCTGTCGTTCGGCGACATCGCGTTCGCGGCCGGTTTCGCCAGCGTGCGGCAGTTCAACGACACGATCCGGGCCGTGTTCGCGGCCACGCCGTCGGCGATGCGCTCGACCCGTGCCGCGTCGACCACGCCGGGCCGCATCACGCTGCGCCTGCCGTACCGGCCGCCGTTCGACGCGGCGGGTCTGCTGGCGTACTTCCGGGCGCACGCGATCCCGGGCGTCGAGCACGTGACGGACCGCTGCTACGCGCGGTCGTTGCGCCTGCCGCACGGCCAGGCCACCGTGCTGCTGGAGCCGGCGGCGGGGCACGTCTCGTGCTCGCTGCGGTTGACCGACCTGCGTGACCTGGGCAGCGCGGTGAGCC
>JASLAV010001220.1 GCA_030146905.1 Lentzea sp.
ACCGGTCCCGCGTTCGACCAGTGGGGCCGCACGCAGCCCGACTACGACGAGCGCAACAAGGAAGACGTCTGCTACTCCGACATCCAGCACCTCTGGATCGGGCGCGACATCGACCGGCACGTCTTCCCGTACGTCGACGGCGGCATCAACGACAAGGGCATCCTCGTCGGCGGCTCCGTCGAGTACCCGGTGCTCTCCGGCCTGCTCATCTGGGCCGGCGCGATCTTCGCGCACAACGACGCGGAGTACCTGCTCTACTCGTCGCTGCTGATGGCGCCGTTCGGCCTGCTCACGGGCTGGATGCTCGGCAAGCTCGCCCGCTGGCGCGCGTTGCTGTGGGCGATCGGGCCGCCGCTGGTCCTCTACGCGTTCCACAACTGGGACCTGCCGGTCGTGCTGTGCTCGGTGGCCGCGGTCTACGTCGTGCACCGCTGGAACCGGCCGCTGGTCGAACGGGCGACGGTCGCGTCGGTCCTGCTCGGCCTCGGGTTCGCGTTCAAGGTCTACCCGGCCATCTTCGTGCTGCCGCTGATGCTCTTCGTGGCCACCGGCGGCTGGCGCGGCCAGGAGCTGCCAGCCAGGTTCCAGGGAACTCGCAAGAAGGCCGACGTCGCGGGCGCGGTCAAGGTCGGCCTCGCCTCGATCGTCACGGTCGTGCTGGTCAACCTGCCGTTCGCCTTCGCGGGCTACGACGGCTGGCTCGCCTCGTTCGAGTTCCAGCAGCTGCGCAGGGTCGACATCACCACGAACTCGATCTGGTACTGGGGCCTGCGGCCGTTCATCGGCGACGACCCCATGCAGTCGCTGGTCAGCATCCTCTCCCCGATCACGATCCTGATCTCGTTCGCGATCGCCGCCGGGTACGGCTGGGTGCGGTTCCGGCGCGAGGGCACCTACCCGTGGATCGCCGTGTCGGGCGCGATGCTGTGCGGCTTCATGCTGCTGCACAAGGTCCACTCGCCGCAGTACACGCTGTGGCTGGTGCCGTTCCTCGTGCTCCTGCGCGTGCGGCTGATGTGGGCGTTCGTCTACTTCGCCGTCGACCTGGCGATGGGGATCGGGATCTTCCGCTGGTTCTGGGCGATCGAGTTCGGCCAGCCGGCCGGGATCTACGACAGCTTCTCCGCGCAGGCCGTGATGATCGGCGTGTGGGGTCGCGCGGCGCTGCTCGTCGCGCTGTTCGTGGCGTTCCTGAAGGCCAGGGACGTCACCGAGGACGACCACCAAGATCTGAAGTTCATCCGCGGAGTTGTGGCAGCGAAGAGCTGATCACCGCAGACTGGACCCGTGAGGGTGATCATCGCGCTGGCGTTGCTGCTGGTCTGCGGTGCCTCCGGTGCGCATGAGCGGTCGGAGGCGATCCGCTGGCTGCCCGTGTGGCAGGCCGTGCCGACACTTCCGGCAGGAGTTCCCGACCACGTCGTGCGCACGACGGTCGACCTCTCCGCCGGCGGCACGTCGGTCCGGCTGCGCCTGTCGAACCTGATGGGCATCAAGCCGGTGCGCGTCGAGCAGGTCACCGTGAAGGCGAACGGCGAGATGCGCGAGCTGACGTTCAACAGGTCCCGCAGTGTCCTGATCAGGGCTCGCGACGAGGTCTACAGCGATGCCGTGCAGTTGCCGGTCGCCACGACGCTGGAGATCAGCACGCACGTCCCGGGCGGCACACCGTGTCAGGCGCGCGCATGGAACACCATCACCTCAGCGCGCGCGTACGTCTGCCTCGTCTCGGCGGTCGAGGTCGCGGGCTTCTCCGCACCGGGCGCCGCGGTGATGTTCGGCGACTCGATCACCGAGGGCTACTCCGAGGGCAGCTGGCCGTCGATGGTCGAAAGCGACTACGCGGTGCTGAACGCGGGCATCAACGGCAACGGGGTCGTGTCCGGTGACGCACCGATGGTCACCCGTCTGCACCGTGACGTCCTCTTCAGCCGTGAAGTGCGCAAGGTCGTGATGCTCGGTGGCATCAACGACATCCAGAGGGACTACAGCGCGCAGGACGTCATCTCCGGGATCCGCACCATCCAGCAGCGGTGCCGCAACGAGGGCGTTCAGTTCCAGATCGGCACCATCACGCCGTGGCGGGGCTGGCCGAAGTGGAACGAGGCCAGGGAACAGCAGCGGCAGGAGGTGAACGCGTGGATCCGCGCCACCTTCCCCGACGCGATCGACTTCGACGCGGCCGTGCGCGACCCCGCCGACCCGCTCAGACTGCGTCCGGAGTTCGACGCAGGTGATCATCTGCATCCGAACGCGGACGCATTCGGTGCGATGGCTCGCCTCGTGCGGGTGTGACGATCTGCCGGTCCGGCGCATCGGCCATGACGCCCTCCAACGGGTCGTCGCCCGCCTTGCGCACGAGGTCGCGCTCCGGGTGGTAGATCTCCTTGAGGATGATCACGCACAGCATGACGACCGCCGCGTCCCGCAGCAGCACCGCGCCGAGGAACCAGTCGATCGGCAGACCCTTGTTGTCCGTGCCGAGGTAGAAGTACATCCGCGGCACCCACACCAGCGCGTCGACGGCCATCCACGCCAGCAGCAACTTCCAGCGCGGCAACGCGAGCACGGCCAGCGGCACCAGCCACAGCGAGTACTGCGGGCTCCACACCTTGTTCGTCAGCAGGAACGCCGCCACGACCAGGAACCCGAGCTGCGCGAGCCGTGGCCGCGTCGGTGCCGACAGGGCCACGTAGGCGATGCCGGCGCAGCAGACCAGGAACAGCACCATGCTGACCGTGTTGAGCACCGTCGGCGGCTGCCCCTGCGTGAGGCCGGGGTCGAAGCCCTGCCACCCCGTCCACTGCACGAGGACGTTGTAGATCGTGTCCGGGTCCGCGTTGCGTTCGGTGTTGAGGCGGAAGAACTCCTTCCACCCCGTGTGCGAGGCCGGGTTCAACGCGATCGGAGCGTTGACGAGCGCCCACGCGCCGATGGCCGCCGCGGTGGTGGTAAGTCCGGCTTTGAGCCTGTCGGAACGCCAGCACAACAACAGCAACGGGCCGAGCAGGAACAACGGGTAGAGCTTCGCCGCGCCACCGAGACCCAGCAGCACACCGGCCAGCACGGGTTTCTTCCGAGCCCACGCCAGCAGTCCGGCGGTGGCGAACGCCGTGGCGATCGTGTCGAAGTTCGTGAACGCGTGGACGATGACGAGCGGTGACACCGCGACCAACGCCGCGTCCCACGTCCGGCGCCGCGCTATCCGAGCCACCGAGAACACGGTCACCAGCCACGCCACGGCCAGCCAGAACGCCGTGACGTTGAAGAAGACGATCACCGTCATCGGCAGCCCCGGAACGAGCGTCACGAGCCCCTGCGCCACCCGCGCGTTGAGCCACATGAACACGCCGGTGACGACCGGGTACTCCATGTACCTGACGTGCTCGGTCGGCTTGCCCTCGTCGTCCTTCCACGACGTGATGTACGGGAAGGAACCGCGCTGGTCGAGACGTTCCGCGGTGTAGAGCGGCACCGTGTCCGAGTAGCAGAGGGCGGTGAACTGCCTGCTGCCACGCCAGTCGAGCTGCACCTGGCCCTTGTCGTCGACGTACTGCTGGATGCACGGCGACTTCTGCACCCACCCCGCCAGCAACGTCAGCACGGCGAGCAGCAGGATCACCCGCGCGGCAGTCCAGAAGTAGTTCCTGCCGATCAGGGCGTGCTCACCGAGCGGGCCGCCGAACGGTCTGCTCAGCGAACGGGCGAGCGGCTCGGTCCAGGTGGGCGCGACCCGCTCTTCGCGGGTGAGCGAGCTCGTGTCCTCGGCGAGGTCGGGGGCTTCGACGGGACGCTCGGCAGGGCTGCTGGGCACGTCGCGGATGTTACGGCCAAGACCGTTTCGCCGTGGTCAACATCCCTGGACCGATCCGAACGACCCGGTGCGGGAGGCGCGAACTCGCCGCACGACCGCGATGACGGTGAACGTGGCCGACAATGTCAGAAGGGCGAAGAAGAGCGGGTTCACGTAGGGCGGGACGAGGTCGTAGGACGCGTTGCAGGGACTGGAGAGCGGGAGCAACGAGTCCCTGCGGCCGGGGTCGTACTCCCAGACCTGGTCACGCGCGCCGCACACCTCCTCGATGTCGAGCACTCCGAGAACGTGGAAGGCCCCCCACACGTACACGACTGCGGCGCCCAGCAGGAACCACCCCGCCGATCGGCCTGGCTTCGACATCATGTTCACGCCTTCACACCGCGAACTTTCCGCGCGACCGCGATGACGGTGAACACCGCCGACAACGCCAGAAGGGTGAAGAAGAGCGGGTTCACGTAGGACGGGACGAGGTCGTAGGACGCGTTGCAGGGGTTGGAAAGCGGGAGCAACGACTCCCTGCGGCCGGGGTCGTACTCCCAGTGCTGGTCGTGCACACCGCACACCTCTTCGATGTCGGGCACCGCGAGCATGTTGAGGAATCCCCACACGTACACGACTGCGGCGCCCAGCAGGAACCACCCCGCCGATCGGCCTGGCTTCGAGATCATCGTCCTTCTTCGTCGTGCGGGAGGAAACCGCTCGGCAGTGCCGGCGTGAACAGTCGAGCCCGTTGAACGGCGAAGGGCCCGGTGCGATGCGCACCGGGCCCTTCGATCGGTTATGTGTCCCCTGGATCGCGTATGGCGTCCCCAGGACCAGGAGGATCCGGATCACCCGGCTTCGTCTTGGTCGTGGTGGTGCTGCCGCACGGCGGGAACAGGCCGCACGGTTCCGACGTCCTGGTCGTCCTCGTGTTGCTCGGCGTGTTGCTCGGAGTGTTGCTCGGCTGGCTCGGCGGCGGGGCCGACGACGGCGGCTGCGAAGGTGCGGTCGACCTCACCGGCGGGTTGTACTGGCCCAGCGGCTTGGCCTTCGGGAACTTCTCCATCTGCGTGCCGGCCAGCGCCTTGTTCATGAACGCCTGCCAGATCTTGCCCGGCACACCGGAACCGAAGACGTTCGTCCCGGCCTTGTCGACGATGGGCAGGTTGCCCTCGTCGCGGCCGACCCACACCGCCGCCGAGATAGACGGCGTGTAGCCCACCATCCAGGCCTTCGAGTTGAGGCCCACCCTGCCGCCCGGCGCGACCTTCGGGTCGAGCTCGTGCGTACCGGTCTTGCCGGCGCACTCGCGGCCACCGGCACAGCCGATCGACGACTTCGTCGGGATCGCCTTCAGCACGTCGGTGACGTTGTCGGCGATGTCCTGGCTCTTCGTCTGGTCCGGGTCGAACGCCGAGATCGGCTTGTCCGCGTGCTGGTAGAGCACCGTGCCGTCGGGGCCCGTGATCTTCAGGATGAAGAACGGCGCGCGGTAGACACCACGTGCGGCGAACGTCGCGTACGCCGAGGCCATGTCGAACGGGCGGACGCGGGCGTCACCACCGCCGAGCGCGATACCGGCGTTGGGGGTGCCGCCGCCCTCGCCGACGAGCAGCTTCTGCGGGCCGTTGCCGACGTTGACCTCTTCGGGAATGCCCGCCTCGTGCGCCGCCTTCACCGTCGGCTTGATGCCGATGTCGTTCACGACCATGTCGTAGAACACGGTGTTGAGCGACTTCTCCATCGCCTCACGGACCGGGCACGGGTCCTTGCAGCTGTTGTTGTTCTCGGAGTTGCGGATGGTGACCTTGGCCTCACCGCTGCCGAACGTGCGCGGCGACGAGCCGTCGTAGGTCGTGCCGAGACCCTTGCCGTTCTGCAACGCCGCGACGAGGTCGAACGGCTTGAACGACGAACCGGGCTCCTGCAGCGTGCCCTTGGCGTAGTCGTAGCTGCCGCGGCCGCCACGACCACCCCAGTACGCGCGGACCGCACCCGTGGTCGGGTCGATGGCCGTCAGCGACGTCTTCAACGCCTCCGGCTGCGCGCCCTTGATCATGATCTCGTCCACGGCCTCCTCGGCCGCGGTCTGCATCTTCGGGTCGATCGTCGTCGTGATGGTGACGCCGGTCTTCTGCGCCTGCTCGAACGAGACGCCGGTCTGCTCGGC
>JASLAV010000745.1 GCA_030146905.1 Lentzea sp.
GCCTTCTCGAGCTGCTCGTAGGTCGGGAACGCCACCCACTGGCCCTCGATCAGAGCGACGCGGACGCCACCGATCGGGCCGGAGAACGGCAGGCCCGCGAGCTGCGTGGACGCGGACGCGGCGTTGATCGCCACGACGTCGTACAGGTCCTTCGGGTTCAGGCTCATCACCGTGATGACGACCTGGATCTCGTTGCGCAGACCGTCCACGAAGGACGGGCGCAGCGGACGGTCGATCAGGCGGCAGGTGAGGATGGCGTCCGTGCTCGGACGGCCCTCACGCCGGAAGAACGAGCCGGGGATGCGGCCCGCGGCGTACATGCGCTCCTCGACGTCCACCGTGAGGGGGAAGAAGTCGAAGTGCTCCTTGGGGTGCTTCGACGCCGTCGTGGCGGAAAGAAGCATGGTCTCGTCGTCCAGGTACGCCACCACGCTGCCGGCGGCCTGACGCGCGAGGCGCCCGGTCTCGAAGCGGATGGTGCGCGAGCCGAACTTGCCGTTGTCGATAACGGCAGTCGCCTCGTGGACCTCGATGTCCGTCATTTACTTGTTACTCCTCGTCTTTTGGACACCGCTCACGCGTTTGACGAGGCCGGTCTTCGATCGAAGTCCCCTGGGCCTGCCGACGTCCGCCGGCAACCAGGAGGCCACTACCGAGGACCGGCGCGGAAACTGCTTCGCGCGACGCGGGTCCTGTTGTTCCTCTTTGCAACCAGGGGCTTGTATACACCCGGTTGTACGCCGAGGGGGAGTGACCGGCCGGTCACTCCCCCTCGGCAAGTGTCACCTGCGCAGACCGAGGCGCTGGATCAGCGCGCGGTAGCGGTTGATGTCCACCTTGGTCAGGTAGTTCAGCAGACGGCGGCGACGGCCGACCATCAGCAGAAGACCACGGCGGGAGTGGTGGTCGTGCTTGTGCTGCTTGAGGTGCTCCGTGAGGTCAGCGATGCGCTTGCTCAGCAGGGCAACCTGCGCCTCGGTCGAGCCGGTGTCCGAGTCGTGCAGACCGTACTCACCGAGGATGGTCTTCTTCTGCTCCGTGGACAGTGCCACTAGGTACTTCTCCTACTTGTTCAGGTCCGTGCGGCCCCACGCCCGCCGAATTGCTGGCCGGGGTAGCCGGTACTGGCCGCCACGGACCGCAGCCAGACCCAACTGCGAAGGTTATCAGGCACTGTGCTCAGCGGCGCGCTGACGTGCGCAACCCCACCCGCCCACACGGGTGTGCGCATGTCGTCTGTGCTGCTCACGAGCACTTCTTCAAGTGCACCGGCTCATTGTCGTTCGCACCGGTCACCCGTGCCAACTCATTAAAGCCGGCGGGTATTCCCGCTCACCTGGTGGCGGCGCGGAGGGCGCGCCGGAACAGCTCGGCGATCGCCGGGAAGTCCTCGTGCAGCATGTCCGCGGCCTGCTGGAGCTCGGTGCGGTCGGCGACACGGCGCAGCACCGGGTACGCGACGCTCTCGTCACCGTTGACCGGCAGCGAGTCGCGGGACACCGTCGGCTTGGACTCGCGCACGTCGTCGAGCGCGCGCTGCAACGCCTCCGGCGCCCCGGTCGCGACGTCCGGCGTCAGGACCTTGCGCTCCAGCATGATCATGCGTGCCAGCACGGCCGGGTTGCCGATCTTGGCGCGACGGCCGCTCATCACCTGGCTGAGCATCGGCGCGCTGATCCCCAGCACGTCCGCGAGCTGCGCCTGGGACACGTTGAAGGCCACGACCAACCGGCGCACTCGGTCACCCAAAGGCTCCCCGTACCACTCCCGCTGAAGCGCCACGTTGCGCTGCACGATCTTGTGGTCCTCCACCGTTGGCCTCTCCCGTAGCCCGCACTCTGATCCGCATCTTGCCAGCCCAGCGGCCTTCAGACGCCCACTTCGCCTGATCTGACGCTCACGACCCGGCGAGCAGTTCCCTCGTCCGGTCCACGTCCCGGTGCATCTGCTCGAGCAGTGCCTCGACGGAGTCGTACTTCTCCATCTCGCGCAGCCTCTCGACGAAGTCCACGGCGACCCGCTGGCCGTAGTAGTCCTCGTCCACGTCCAGCACGAACGCCTCGACACGGCGCTCCCGGCCGGAGAACGTCGGGTTGGTCCCCACGCTCACCGCGGCCTTGAGCCTCGTGCCCTTGGCGTCGGTGAACCAGCACGCGTAGATGCCGTCGGCCGGCACGGCGGCGAACTTCGGCGTCGACAGGTTGGCGGTGGGGAACCCCAGGTCCTTGCCCCGCCCGTCGCCCTTGACGACGATCCCTTCGAGACGGTGCGGGCGCCCGAGCGCCTCCGCCGCCGCCTTCACGTCCCCCGCGTCGATGCACGCGCGGATGTAGGTGGACGAGTACGTCACCTCTTCAGCGGACACCAGATCAGCCCCCTCGGTCACGAATCCGAACCGCTGCCCGAGCGTGTGCAGCAACGCGACGGTACCGGCCGCCTTGTGCCCGAAGGTGAAGTTCTCACCAACGACGACCGCCGCCGCGTGCAGCTTCTCGACCAGCACCTCGTGCACGAACTCGTCGGCGGGCATCCGGGACGTCTCGAGGCTGAACGGCACCACGACGAAGTGGTCGACGCCGAGCTCCTCGACCAGCTGCGCCCTGCGGCGCAGCGTGGTGAGCTGCGCGGGGTGGCTGCCGGGGCGCACCACCTCGGAGGGGTGCGGGTCGAACGTCATCAGCACGGACGGCAGCCCGCGCTCGTCCGCGAGCTCGACAGCCCTGCCGATGAGGGCCTGATGCCCTTTGTGGACACCGTCGAAGACACCGATGGTGACCACGCAGCGGCCCCAGCCGCCGGGAAGGTGATCTAGACCGCGCCAGCGTTGCACGGCGGTCAGCCTACGTCGCAGGCGCCGCCCCCTGCTCGGCACCTGTCTCAGCCCGCCGGGCTCAGCACGACCACCGGCTTGCACGCGGTGCCCTCGTCCTTGGCCAGCGCGATGACGTGCCCGTCCGGCCCGAACACGCCGTAGGTGCCGTCGATCCCGCCCGCGCTCAACCGCTGCCCGTGGGAGAGCGCCGACGCCTCGGCCGGGTCGATCTCACGGCGCGGGAACGCCGTGGCGACCGCGGCGTCGAGGTCGAGCGACAGGCCGGGCGTCTCCTCCAGCTGCTGGAGCGTGCGCGCCACGCGGAGGTCGAACGGGCCGACCCTGGTGCGCCGCAACGCACCGAGGTGGCCGCCGACACCGAGCGCGGCACCGAGGTCGCGGGCCAGCGCGCGCACGTAGGTGCCGGAGGAGCACTCGACCATCACGTCGAGCAGAACCGTCTTGTCCTCACGGCGCGTGAACAACACGTCGAAGCGATGCACCGTGACGGGCCGTGCGGGGATCTCGACCTGTTCACCCGCACGCACCCGTGCGTACGCGCGCTTGCCGTCGATCTTCACCGCGGACACGGCCGACGGCACCTGCTGGATCGGGCCGGTCAGCTTCGCCACCTCGGCGGCGACCGCCTCGTCGGTCACCCCGGAGGCGTCCACAGTGGACAACACCTCGCCCTCGGCGTCGTCCGTGGTGGTGGACGCGCCGAGCACGATCGTCGCGAGGTAGGCCTTGCTGTCGAGCGCGAGGTGGCCGAGCAGCTTCGTGCCGCGCCCGACCCCGCACACCAGCACGCCGGTGGCCATCGGGTCGAGGGTCCCGGCGTGGCCCACCTTGCGGGTGCGCAGGATCCGCCGCAGGCGGGCCACCACGTCGTGCGAGGTGAGCCCGGCCGGCTTGTCGACCACCACGAGGCCCGACGTGGGCGGGAGGTCGGCCGTCTCCGTCATGGCGGCATCCTCCCCGAGCCGCCCGTCACGGGCGGACCGCCCCCGCCACCGCCCACCGGTCCGACCGGACCCGCAGCAGCACCGCCGCCAGCCGGATCAGCACCAGCGCCGCGAGGCCCGACCAGATCCCCACCAGCC
>JASLAV010000990.1 GCA_030146905.1 Lentzea sp.
TGCGCCTGTCGTACGTCGGTGAACTCGGCTGGGAGCTCTACACCACCGCGGACATGGGGCGGCGTCTGTGGGACACGCTCTGGGAGGCCGGGCAGCGGCACGGTGTCATCGCCGCCGGCCGCAGCGCGTTCACCAGCATGCGGCTGGAGAAGGGCTACCGCTCGTGGGGCACCGACGTCACCACCGAGCACGACCCGTTCGAGGCGGGGCTGGGCTTCGCGGTGCGGATGAACAAGGGCTACTTCCACGGCCGCAGGGCGTTGGAGGGTCGTTCCGAGGAAACCGTGAGCCGCAAGCTCACCTGCCTGGTCATCGACGACGACCACCAGGTCGTCATGGGTTCCGAGCCGGTGTTCGCCGGTGGCGTGCCGGTCGGGTACGTGACCAGCGCGGCCCGTGGTTACTCGATCGGCAAGAACATCGCCTACGCCTGGTTGCCGGCCGAGGTCGCGGTGGAGGGAACTCCGGTCGAGATCGAGTACTTCGGCGACCGCGTCCAGGCCGTCGTGTCGTCCGAACCGCTGTTCGACCCCGAGATGAAGCGGATCCGATCATGACCCAGACCGAACTGCCGTCCAGCCTCATCCGCACGTTGCCCGGCAACACCTACACCGACCCGGCGATCTTCACACTGGAGCAGCAGAACATCTTCGAGCGGATGTGGTTCTGCGCGGTCCGCAGCGCCGACCTCCCGGACGCCGGCAACTTCCGGACCGTCCAGATCGGACGCGAGAGCGTCCTCGTGACCCGCTCTCGCGACGGCTCGCTGCGCGCGTTCCTCAACATCTGCCGGCACCGCGGCGCCAAGTTGTGCACCGAGGAGTCCGGCACGGTCAAGCGCAACTTCCAGTGCCCGTACCACGCCTGGACCTACGGCCTGGACGGCAAGCTGGTCGCCGCGCCGAACCTCACGTCGATGCCGGACGTCGACCGCGTCGAGTACGGGCTCAAGACCGTGCACCTGCGGGAGTGGCTCGGCTACGCCTGGATCTCGCTGGCCGATGAGCCCGCATCGTTCGAAGAGACCGTGCAACAGGACGTGCGGGAACGCCTGGGCAACCTCGACGCGATCGGCAACTACCAGGTCAGCGAACTGGAGCTGGGCCGCCGGATCACCTACGACGTCAAGGCCAACTGGAAGCTCATCATCGAGAACTTCATGGAGTGCTACCACTGCGCGACCATCCACCCCGAGCTCACGGAGGTCCTGCCGGAGTTCGCGGACGGGTACGCCGCGCAGTACTACGTCGGGCACGGGGCGGTGTTCGGCGAGGAGATCAAGGGCTTCACGATCGACGGCGGCGAGGGCTTCGAGAACCTGTCCGGCGTCGCCTCCGACCAGGAACGCCGGTACTACGCGATCACCGTGCGGCCGCAGGTGTTCATCAACCTCGTGCCGGACCACGTGATCATCCACCGGATGTTCCCGATGGCCGCCGACCGCACGATCGTCGAGTGCGACTGGCTCTACGCCAAGGACGTCGTCGCGACCGGCAAGGACGTGTCGCGGTCCGTCGAGCTCTTCCACCGGGTCAACGAGCAGGACTTCGAGGCCTGCGAACGGTGTCAGCCCGCCATGTCGTCGCGGGCTTACGCGAACGGGGGTGTGCTGGTCCCCTCCGAGCACCACATCGGGGAGTTCCACCGCTGGGTGCAGAAGATGCTGACCGTCAGATCAACGCCCTGATCGCCTGCTCGAAACCGATGACGTGCTGGGAGGCGAGTTCGCTCGCCTTCTTCGCGTCGCCCTCGATGATCGCGGTGAGGAGGGGCACGTGCTCGTCGACGTGACCGGCCATTCCGGACAGTCGTGGCAGGAAGACGCACCAGATCCGGGTGGCCAGGTTGTCGTAGGAGATCAGGGTGTCCTCGAGGAACGGGTTGTGCACGCATCCGTAGATCGCGCGGTGCACGCCGACGTCGGTGCGCAGGAGTTCCGCGTTGTCGCCCGTCGGCGCCGCCGTGTCGAGTCGCGAGCGCAGGTCGGTGAGCGCGGCCCTGTCCTGCGCCGTGGCACGGTCGGCCGCAGCTGCCGCGGCCAGGGGTTCCAGGGTCCTGCGCACCTCGGAGATGTGCGAGAGGTCGGAGATGTTGACGTCGGTGGCGAACGTGCCGCGGCGCGGGAAGGCGACGACGAGCCGTTCCTGCTCCAGCCGCTTGAGGGCCTCGCGGATCGGGGTGCGGCCAACGCCGAGTTCGGTGCGCAGCCTGTCCTCGTTGATGGGCTCGCCCGGCTTGATCTCCAGCATGACCAGGCGATCCCGCAGGACCGCGTACGCCTGCTCGGTGAGTGAGACGGAGGCGGGCTCGTCGTTGACCCGTGCGTTCATGTGACCTACGGTAACGCACAGACTGATATACCAGTAGTTGACCAGATGATCCCGCTGGAGGCGTCGCGCATGACCAGCTCGGCTCAGCCGCCCGGAGCGCACCTGCCGGAGCACCCGGACTTCCTCTGGGACGACCCGGAACCGAAGTCCTCCTACGACGTCGTGGTCGTCGGCGGTGGAGGCCACGGCCTCGCGACCGCGTACTACCTCGCGAAGGTGCACGGCATCACCAACGTCGCGGTGCTGGAGAAGGGCTGGCTCGCGGGCGGCAACATGGCCCGCAACACCACGATCATCCGGTCGAACTACCTGTGGGACGAGAGTTCCGGCATCTACGAGCACTCGCTGAAGCTGTGGGAGGGCCTGGAGGACGACCTCGGCTACCCGATCCTCTTCGACCAGCGCGGTGTGCTGAACCTGGCGCACAGCCTGCAGGACGTGCGCGACAGCGTCCGGCGGGTCAACGCCAACCGGCTCAACGGCATCGACGCGGAGTGGGTGGATCCCGCCGGGGTCAAGGAGATCTGCCCGATCGTCAACACCTCGCCGGACGTCCGCTACCCGGTGCTCGGCGCGACCTACCAGCCGCGCGCGGGCATCGCGAAGCACGACTACGTCGCGTGGGGCTACGCGCGGGCGGCGCACGC
>JASLAV010001026.1 GCA_030146905.1 Lentzea sp.
CCCAAATCAGTACGGGTTGCCGCCGAGAGTCCCGGCGGCGAGCCCGAGGTACAGCGCGGCCAGTTCGAAGCGCAGCGCGAGCAGCGCGGCGCTGACCGCGTCGCCTCCCGCCACCTCGACGGCCGGCTCCAGCACGTCCGCTCCCGGCAGGGCGTCTTCCGCGGCGTGCCGCATGGCATCGGCGGCCGGGCCCTGGCGCACGGCGAGCAGCAGCACGCGCACGAGTCCGCTGCCCGGCTCGTCGTCCGGGTCGGCGAAGATGTCCGCGGCGGAGGTCCCCTGCACAGCGCGGCGGTGCAGCACCGTGCGGGTGAGCGCCTGCGGATAGCCGGCGACGTCGCACGCGACCCCGGCGAACGCGGCCAGCACGCCGGCGCCGTGCACGCCGACCGACGTGGCGACGTCGTCGAGGCCCCACAGCAGCGGCGTGCGGTCGGCGACGCGCAGCGCGAGCGACTTCGCCGGGTTCACGAACGACTCGTGCACCGGGTGGTCGCGCTCCGCCTCGCGGTCGAGCTCGTCCGCGATCAGTTCCACGTCCACCTTGAGCAGGCCCAGCGAGTTCAGCACCGTGATCCACGCGGCGAGCGCGCGGTGGAAGCTGAAGCCGGGCGGCACGTCGATGCGGGGCGGCAGCAGCACCGCCCTGCCCGCGGCGGCCGACGCGATCGGACCGGAGTCCGGCGCCGTCAGCAACGTCCTGGCGCCCCTGCGCACCGCACGGTCGACCGACTCGGCGAGCACCCGGTCACCGGGGTCCTCGGTGTGGGCGAGCACCACGTCGAGCGCACCGACCCACGGCGGCACCTCGTCGGACACCACGACCGGCACCGGGCAGCCGGGACCGAGCAGCGCCGTGACGACGTTGGCGACCGCCACCGCGTGACCGGGCCGGGTGACCAGCACGACCGCGCGCGGGCGTTCGCCGAAGATCCGCTCCACCCCCGCGTCGGCGGCGGCCTCCGCGGTGGCGCGGACCTGCGCCCCCGCCCGTGCGGCGGCGCGCAGCCAGCCGCCGGTGTCGGCATCGGCGAGGCGACTCGCGTCGTCGAGCAGCGTGTCGTCGAGCACCCTGGTCACCCAGCCGAGGGCGGCTCGACCGCCTCGTCCAGCAGCAGCACCGGGATGCCGTCGCGGACCGGGAACGAACGACCGCACGAGGTGCACGTGAGGAAGTCCGCTTCCGGGTCGGCGGGCGTACCGGGCTGCAGCGGCGCGTGCTCGGGGCACGGGCAGGCCAGGATGTCGAGCAACTGCTGTTCGAGCTTGACGGCCACGGTGTTCTCCTCAGGCCCGCACGATCGCGAGGACCTCGTCGCTCAGCGCGGCGACGGCCTCGGGCGTGGGGGCTTCGACGTTCAGGCGCAGCAGCGGTTCGGTGTTCGAGGCACGCAGGTTGAACCACGCACCGCCCGGCAGCTGCACGGTGAGACCGTCCAGCTCGTCGATCGTGGCGCCGTCCTTCGAGCCGTACGCGGCCTTGATCGCGGCGATCCGGCCGGCCTGGTCCTCGACGACGGAGTTGATCTCACCGGAGGCTGCGTAGCGGTTGTAGACCGACGTCAGCTCCGACAGCGGACCGTCCTGCTCACCGAGCGCGGCCAGCACGTGCAGCGCGGCCAGCATGCCGGTGTCGGCACGCCAGAAGTCGCGGAAGTAGTAGTGCGCGGAGTGCTCGCCACCGAAGATGGCACCGGTCCTGGCCATCTCCTCCTTGATGAACGAGTGGCCGACGCGCGTGCGCACGGGCTTGCCACCGTGCTCGGTGACGATCTCCGGCACGGCGTGCGAGGTGATCAGGTTGTGGATGATCGTGCCGCCGGGGTCCTTCGCGAGCTCGCGCACGGCGACCAGCGCGGTGATCGCGGACGGGCTGACCGGGTCGCCGTTCTCGTCGACGACGAAGCAGCGGTCTGCGTCACCGTCGAACGCGACACCGGCGTCGGCGCCCTCCGCCAAGGTGGCGGCCTGCAGGTCCACGATGTTCTTCGGGTCGAGCGGGTTCGCCTCGTGGTTGGGGAAGCTGCCGTCGAGCTCGAAGTACATGGGGACGATCTCGATCGGCAGGCCCTCGAAGACCTGCGGGACCGTGTAGCCGCCCATGCCGTTGCCCGCGTCCACGACGACCTTGAGCGGGCGGATGTTCCTCAGGTCGACCAGCTCGTTGAGGTACGCGGCGTAGTCGACGAGCATGTTGCGCTCCTCGAACGTGCCGGGTTCGACGCCCTCGGCGTCGGGAACCTGGTTCTCGGCGTCCTGGCGGATCTGCGCGAGACCGGTGTCCTGACCGACCGGCGAGGCACCCGCGCGGCACATCTTGATGCCGTTGTACTGCGCCGGGTTGTGGCTGGCGGTGAACATGGCGCCGGGCAGGTCCAGCTTGCCGGACGCGAAGTAGAGCATGTCCGTGCTGGCCAAGCCGATGCTGATCACGTTGACGCCCTGCGCCTGCGCACCCTCGGCGAACGCCTTGGACAACGCGGGCGAGGAGTCGCGCATGTCGTGGCCGATGACGATGGCGGGCCCACCGACCAGCCGCGCGAAAGCCGCGCCGAAGTCACGCACCAGGCCGGCGTCCAACTGCTCGCCGACCACCCCACGGATGTCGTACGCCTTGACGATGCCGGACAGGTCACGCACGCCGCACACTCCTGGGAAACTCGCTCTTGACGGCCACTGCCCAGGCAGCCTACCGGCGAGCGGATCAGAGGTGCGTGTGGTCAGTCAGTCCTCGTGCGGATCAGGCAGAACCCGCAGGTGACCACGCCGCTGACTGCCGGCGGGCACGTCGGGCAGCTTGGGGCTCACATCGGCACGCCCAGCCTCCCTCACCGCCTCGGCCAACGCCGTCAGGTCATCAACAGTCGGCTCGGGCGCCGCGAACTCACCCTGGTGCCTCACGACCTCCCAACCACGCGGCGCCGTGAGCCGCAAGGCGTGCTCCTCGCACAGGTCGTAACTGTGCGGTTCGGAGTACGTGGCGAGCGGTCCGACGACTGCGGTGGAGTCCGCATAGGCGTAGGTGAGCGTGGCGACAGCCGGGTTAGCACACCCGGTTCGCGAGCACCGTCTCACGCTCCGCACGATCGGGGACGATAGC
>JASLAV010001038.1 GCA_030146905.1 Lentzea sp.
TGGTCCACGACCTCGACGCCGAGCTTCTCGGCCTTCGTCAGCTTGCTCGCGCCGACGCCCTCGCCCGTGATCAGCATGTCCGTGGTCGCCGACACCGAGGAGGCCGCGGTGGCTCCCGCGCGTTCGCACATCTTCTGGAACGTCGGGCGCGTCACCTTCTCGCCGGAGCGCGGGTCGCTGATGGAGCCGGTGATGACGACCGACTTGCCCTCCAAGGGCGCGCCGGCCACCACGACCGGGGGCAGGTCCTCCTCGCGGACGTCGAGTGAGACGCCGCGGGCGCGCAGGCGTTCGATCTCCGGGCGCAGGCGGGCCAGGTGGTGGTTCAGGGACTCGGCGACCTTCTGGCCGATGTCCTCCACGGCGACGAGCTTCTCCACGCCCGCGTCGGCCACCTCTTCCAGGGAACCGAAACCGGCGCGGCACAGGCGGGCCGCCGTGCCTTCGGAGGCCATCGGGATCGAGAGGCCGATCAGGGCTCTGCGCAGGCCTACGGAGCGGCTGCGATCGATGGACTCGATCATGCGGGTCGCCGAGACCTCGCCGACGCGGTCGAACTCCAGCAGGCGTTCCTTGGTGAGCGTGTAGAAGTCCGACGGGTTGACGAGGTCGCCGGTCTCGGCGAGGCGTTCGATCCACACCTGGCCGATGGCGTCGATGTCGGCCGCCGCGCGCGACGACCAGTGGATCAGGCGGCGCACGGTCTGGGCCGGGCAGGCGGAGTTCGTGCAGAACAGCTCACGGCTGTTGCCCTGCTCGGTCAGCGGCTGCGCGCACGACGGGCACTGCGAGGGCGGGACGATCTCGCGTTCGGCACCCGTGCGCTTCGACTCGTCCAGCACGCCCGCGACGAACGGGATCACGTCGCCCGCGCGGCGCACGAGCACGGTGTCACCGATCTTGATGCCCCGCGAGCGGATGACCTCCTGGTTGGCCAGGGTCGCGCGGGTGACGGTGGTGCCGCCGACGAAGACCGGCTCCAGCCAGGCGACCGGTGCGATCTTGCCGGTCTTGCCCACGTCCCAGACGACGTCCATCAGAACCGTCGTCTTCTCCTCCGCGGCGAACTTGTAGGCGATGGCACCGCGCGGGGACGACGAGCGGGTGCCTGCGGCGGCGAACGCGTCGCGGTTGGCCAGGCGCAGCACGGCGCCGTCGAGGTCGTAGTCCAGCGAGTTGCGGGCCGTCTCGATCCCGCTGATCAGCTCCTGCGCCTCCGCCGCGGTGGAGCAGTGCCTCATCTCCGCCACGCTGAAGCCGAGCTTGCGCAGACCGGCGTCCAGGTCGGAGTCCGCGCTCTCCGGTTCGGTCGTCAGGTCGAACGCGAAGAACTGCATGCGCCTGCCCTCGACCGCCTTCGGGTCCTTGGCGCGCAACGTGCCGGCGGCGGCGTTGCGGGGGTTGATCAACGGCTTGTCCGGGTGCGCCTTGTTGTAGGCGTCGAAGGTCGAGCGCAGCATCACGCACTCGCCGCGCACCTCGACGCGGCCGGGCGCGTCCACCTTGTCCGGCACGCCGTCGCACAACGCGCGCGTCAGGAACGTGACGTCGTCGCCCGTCGTGCCGTCGCCACGGGTCACGGCGCGCGCCAGCCGCCCGTTCTCGTACACCAGCGCGAGGGACAGACCGTCCAGCTTCGGCATGACGACCACCGGCTGGCCGGGGAACCGGGCGAAGAACGACTCGACCTGCTCGGGCTTGTTCGCCTTTTCGAGTGACAGCATCGGCCGTGAGTGCCGCACCGGCGCGTGCAGCACCGACGGCGCACCCACGTGGTCCAGCGGGTTGTCCTCCGGCGCCAGCTCCGGGTGCTCGGCGATCAGCGCGCGGAACTCGTCCTCGATCGCGTCGTACTCGGCGTCCGCCACGAGCGGCTCGCCCTGGTAGTACGCGTCGCGCAGCTCGACGATCCTCGCGGCGAGTTCCTGAACCCTGTCCCCAGCAGCACTCATGACGGGGACGTTACCCGGCACCCCTGACAATTTCGCGCAGCCGCGATCGAGCACCGCTCAAGCCGCGGTGTGCTGGGCGGAACTCACACCGTCCACTGTGTAGTGCGCGCCAGGGCGTGTCCCGTGAGTCCGTTCGATGAGAGTCACGGTCGAGAGACCCGGAGGCGGTGCCGGGACACGCCTAGTCGCGCGGCCCCCGCAACGTCAGCACCACCCGCAGGACGTGCTCGACGGCGGCCGGGAACAACGCTCCCCGCAGCTCGTCGCGGTGCGCGAGCGTCAGCCCGGCGAACTCCACCATGCGCTCCGGCCCCACGCGGCGGACCACGAGCGCGGCGACCTCCTCCAGGTCGAGACCGGGGTTGTCGAGGCGGGTCAGCGCGAACTCGACGATCAGCTCCTCATCGGTCACCGGCCACCTCCGCGATTCGTCGAATTCTCCCACCGGTACGTGTCAGGAACGTGCGCTGGACCGATGATCCGCGCCACCCGCACTCTGTTCCGCATGATGTTCTCGCAGCCAGAAGCCCGCGACTGGACGTGCCCGCCCGCGCCCACCGAGGTGCGGGAGTTCCACGCACGACTGCCCGAGTACGCGCCGACACCGCTGACGGAGGTCCCCGCCCTCGCGGCGGAGCTCGGGATCGGCCGCCTGTTCGTCAAGGACGAATCCTCCCGCCTCGGTCTGCCCGCTTTCAAGGCTCTCGGCGCGTCTTGGGCCGTTCACCGCGTCCTCTCCGGCCGAACCGGGCAGGTCACCCTCACCACCGCGACCGACGGCAACCACGGCCGCGCGGTCGCACGCATGGCGCGGTTGCGCGGCCAACGCGCGCACGTCTTCGTGCCGGCCACCGTGCCCTCACCGGCGATCGACGCCATCAGGCAGGAGAACGCCCAGGTCACCGTGGTCGACGGCACCTACGACGACGCGGTCCGCATGGCAGCGGAAGCGGACGGGCTCCTCGTCCAGGACATGGGCTGGCCGGGGTACGAAGAGGTGCCGTCCTGGATCGTCGAGGGCTACAGCACGCTCTGCCACGAGGTCGACGAGCAGCTCGACGGCGAACCGGACCTGGTCGTCTTCCCGGTCGGCGTCGGCTCGTTCGCCCAGGCCGTGATCACCCACTACCGCAGCCGCGGGTCCGGCACCCGGCTGCTCTCGGTCGAACCCGACACCGCCGCCTGCGTCCTGGAGAGCCTGCGGGCGGGCGAGCTCGGCACCATCCCCACCGGTGACACGATCATGGCCGGGCTCAACTGCGGCACGCCGTCCGCCACGGCGTGGCCGTTCCTGCGCCGCGGTCTGGACGCCGCCGTGGCCGTCTCCGACGCCGAATGCACCAGCGCCATGGCCGACCTCCACGCCCTCGGCGTCCACTCCGGACCGTGCGGCGCCGCGCCGCTCGCCGGGCTGCGCGCCGCCCGTGAGGAGCTCGGCGACCTCGCCACCGTCGTGATCATCAGCACCGAAGGACGCCCGTGAACCCACGTGACCTGCTCGCCCGGCTCATCACCATCGACTCGGTCAACCCCGACCTCGTCCCCGGCGGCAACGGCGAACGCGAGATCGCCGACTTCTGCGCCGGCTGGTTCACCGCACGCGGCTTCGAGGTCCACCGCCTGGAACGACGGCCCGGCAGGCCCTCGCTCGTCGCCGTCAGGAAGGGCAGCGGCGGCGGCAGGTCGTTGATGCTCAACGGCCACGTCGACACGGTCGGCACCGCCGGCTACGACGGCGACCCGCTGAAGCCGGAGATCAGGGACGGCAAGATGTTCGGCCGCGGCACGTTCGACATGAAGGGCGGCGTGGCGGCGATGATGGTCGCGGCGGCGAGAGCGGAGAACCTGCGTGGCGACGTCATCGTCGCGTGCGTCGCCGACGAGGAGCACGGCAGCTCCGGCACAGCGGAGGTGCTCGACAGCTTCACCGCCGACGCCGCCATCGTCACCGAGCCGAGCCACCTCGAAGTCACGCTGGCGCACAAGGGTTTCGTGTGGTTCGACGTGGAGATCGAGGGCAGGGCCGCCCACGGCTCACGGCCGGAGCTGGGCGTGGACGCGATCGCCAAGGCCGGTCACTTCCTCGTCGCACTGGAGCGGCTGGGCCACGACCTCGCCACCGGCCCGCGACACCCCCTCCTCGGCACCGGAACGGTCCACGCCTCGCTGATCAGCGGCGGCGAGGAGGCCTCGACCTACCCGTCGAGCTGCCGGATCACCCTCGAACGCCGCACCGTCCCCGGCGAGTCCCCGCGGCACGCCGAGGACGAGCTCACGGCCGTCCTCGACCACCTCCGGCGCACCGTCCCGGACTTCCGCGCGACGCTCACCTGCGGCCTCGCCAGGGACCCGTTCGAGGCCGACGGGGACGCGGAGATCGTCCGCACCCTCGTCGCGAACCTCGGCGCGCCGCCGGTGATCAGGGCAGAGCCGTTCTGGACCGACTGCGCGCTGCTCGACGGGGCCGGCATCCCGTGCCTGCTGTTCGGGGCCGACGGCGCGGGGGCCCACGCCGCGACCGAGTACGTCGACCTCGCCTCGCTCGACCGGCTCACCGACGTCCTGACCAGCACGATCACCGACTTCTGCGGCTGAGGAAAAACGCTCAGGGGGCGAGTGCGCGCTTGAAGTCGGGGCACTCGACCAGCGGCTCGTGGGTGCAGGTCGCGGCGTGGTCGAGGCTGTCGCGCATCCGCCGCAGGCGGTCGATGTCCTCGTCGAGCTGCCGGGCCTTCTCCGCCATCCTGGCGCGCACCGCCGCGTCACCGGGCATCGCGACCAGGAACCGGCTGATCTCGGCGATGGTGAACCCCGCCCGGCGAGCGCAGGTGATCATCGTCAGCCGGTGCAGCACCTCGGGGTCGTAGGTGCGGCGCAGCCCGTTGCGGCCGCTCGGGGAGAGCAGACCCTTCTTCTCGTAGAACCGGAGGGCCGACGGTGCCAGCCCCGTCTTCTCCGCGACCTCGGCGATGTCCAGCACGGTCCCGAGAGTAGGCCCTTGACTTGAACCGCGCTTCAAGTCGCACGATCACCGCCATGCGGATCCACCACCTGAACTGCGGTTCCATGCGCCGGCTCACCCCCACGTACGAGGGTCTGCCGAGCGCAGCGGCCGTGAACCACTGCCTGCTGGCCGAGACGGACGACGGGCTCGTCCTCGTGGAGACCGGACTGGGGCTCGGCGACGTCCGCGACCCCCGGGGAACCCTCGACGCGGCTTGGACGGAGATGGTCGAACCAGCGCTCGAAGAAGAAGAGACCGCCATCCGCCAGGTCGAACGCATGGGCTTCGATCCGGCAGACGTCCGGCACGTCGTCGTCACGCACCTCGACGTCGACCACTGCGGAGGCCTCCCCGACTTCCCTCACGCCACGGTCCACGTCCTCGCCGCAGAGCTCGAAGCAGCCGTGCGGGAAGCCCCGAGCCGCCGCTACCGCCCGGCCCATTGGGCGCACGGTCCACAGTGGCGCACCTACGAGTCCACGAACGACCGTTGGTTCGGGCTCGACGCCATCCGGCCGGAGGGCCTGCCCGAGGAGTTCAGGCTGGTCCCGTTGAGCGGCCACACGGCGGGCCACACCGGTGTCGCGGTGCACAACGGCGACACGTGGCTCCTGCACTGCGGCGACGCCTACTACTACCACCGGGAACTGGACGAAGATCCCGAACCGCACCCCGTGCTCGACATGGTCCAGACGAGGTCCGAAGTCGACCACGACAAGAGAGTCGGCACGCAGGCGGCGCTCCGCACCCTCGCACGCGACCACATCGGCGAGGTCACGCTCTTCAGCGCACACGACCCGTGGGAATTCGGCAGACTGACGAGGTGACTCGATCGAGGACGAACTGACGTGCACGCCGCCGGGCTGGTGCTGCACCCGCAACGAGACTCCGCCGCCGCGGTCGAGGCCGTCCTGGGCTGGGCGGCCAACCGCGGCGTCGAGATCCTCGGCATAGCCGACGAGATCCAGCGGCTCCGCTGCGAGGCCACCCCGGTCTCGGCGGAGGAGCTGGGCCACCGCGCCGACCTGCTCGTGAGCCTGGGCGGCGACGGCACGATGCTGCGCGCCATGCGCTTGGCCGACGGCGCGCACGCCCCGGTCCTCGGCGTCAACCTGGGCAAGCTCGGGTTCCTCGCCGAGGTGGACGTGCCGGACCTGCCCGCCGCCCTCTCCGCGATCGACTCCCACAACTTCACCGTCGAGCCCCGCCTCGCCGTCGACGCGACCTTCGGCGACCAGAAGGTGACGGCGTTCAACGACGTCGCGGTGGTCCGCACGCCCGGCCAGGGCAGCGCGCGGGTCGCCGTCCGCGTCGCGGGCCAGCCGTTCGTCAGCTACTCCGCGGACGCCGTCATCGTCGCCACCCCGACCGGCTCGACGGCGTACAGCTTCTCCGCGGGCGGCCCGATCACCAGCCCGTCCGTCGAGGCGCTGCTGGTCACGCCCGCCGCACCGCACTCCGCCTACAGCCGCGGCGTGGTGCTGTCGGTCGACGACGACGTGGACCTCGACCTGCTGCCGTCGAGCGGCCGCCTCGCCGTCGAGGTGGACGGCATGGTCGCGGGCTACGTCGACCCGGGCCAGCGCGTGTCGCTGCGGGGCCGCGCCGGTGCCGCGAGCGTGGTGCGGCTCGGGATGACGACGTTCTACCAGCGGGCGCGGCGCAAGCTGCGGCTCACGGACTCCGCCGAGCTCGGATGAGGCTGCGCGAGTGGACCGCCGAGGACGCGGCCTGGTACGCGGAAGCGACCAGGGACCCGGAGGTCCAGCGCTACACCACCGACCCGCCCACCCTCACCGAGGCGCGGGTCGCCGCGGCGATCGAGGCGTTGCGCGGCAACCCCGGTGCCGCCTCGTTCTGCATCGAGGACGGCGGTGAGCGCTGCGGCAACGTCGCCGTGGACTTCGAGGACGGCATCGGCCACGTGTCCTACCTCGTGGCCGCCCCCGCGCGAGGACGCGGCCTCGGCACCGCGGCGCTGACCGAGTTCGTGGCGTGGATCCT
>JASLAV010001040.1 GCA_030146905.1 Lentzea sp.
CGTCCACGGGTGGCGACGACCGAACCGCGAGGTCGTGCGGTCGCTCAGGAAGCCGATCAACGGCACGACCAGCAACGACACCAGCGCGCCGACACCGGTGACGATGCCGAACACCAGCTCCTTGTTCGCCTTGTCGAGCAGCTCGGCCTGCTGCGGCAGCAACACCTGGATCGGCGCGTAGACGGCGAGCCACAGGCCGAGGTTCGCGGCGAACAGCCAGGCCATCCAGCCTCTTCGAACCGGGGTGACCGGCTCGGCGAGCGCCTCACTCACCGCTGATCACCTTGCGGTACCAGTGGAACGAGTCGCGCGGCGTGCGGGCCTGCGTCTCGTAGTCGACGTGGACCAGGCCGAAGCGCTGCGAGTACCCGGCCTCCCACTCGAAGTTGTCGAGCAGCGACCACACGAAGTACCCGGCGACGTCGGCCGCCCGCGCGGCCTTGAGGTGTTCGTCGAGGTAGGAGATCCGCTCGGCGTCGTGGAGCTCGTGCGGGAAGCTGCAGCCGCTCTCCGTCACGTAGACCGGTGGCAGGTCCGGGTACCGCTCGCGCAGCGCCGAGATCATCTCGGTCAGCCCCGACGGCACGACCGGCCAGCCGAAACCGGTGCGCGGGAACTCGTCGATCTCCACCAGCTCGAACGGCAGCGGGTTGCCCTCGGAGGGCATTTTCAGCCGCGTCGGGTTGTAGTAGTTGACCCCGTAGAAGTCGAGCGGCTGGTGAATCGCCTGCATGTCGCCCTCGACGACGGGCAGCAGGTCGGCGACTGCGTCGGGATATCGGCCCGACAGAAGTGCGTCCGCGTACAACCAGTTGTGTATTTCGCTGTAAGCCTCGGCAGCTGGTACGTCGTCCGGCGTAGCGGGCCAGGCCGGCGTGTGGTTGTTCGCCGTGCCGACAGCCTGCGCGTTGAACGAGCGGAGCACCTCGACGGCACGGCCGTGGGCGAGGTTCAGGTGGTGAGCGGTCGGCAGCGCGTCGAAGAGCAGCGTCTTGCCGGGGGCGTGCTCACCGATCGCGTACCCCTGCAACGTCACCATCGCGGGTTCGTTGATCGGGATCCAGAGCTTCACGCGGTCGGCGAGGCGGTCGGCGACGAGCGAGGTGTAGTCGGCGAACCGGTCGGTGATGTCCCGGTTGAGCCACCCTCCCTCCGCTTCGAGCTCCAGCGGCGTGTCCCAGTGGTACAACGTCACGACCGGAGCGATGCCCGCGTCGGCGAGCGCGTCGACCAGGCGGTCGTAGAAGTCGAGCCCCTCGGCGTTGACGGGTCCCTTGCCGGTGGGCTGGACGCGCGGCCACGCGATCGAGAACCGGTACGCGTTCACGCCGAGCTGCGTCATGAGCGCAACGTCCTCGCGCCACCGGTGGAAGTGGTCGCACGCAACGGACGCGTTGTCGTCGTCGTGTACCGGAGTGAACTCGTCCCACACGGAAGGACCCCGGCCGCCCACGTCGAACGCGCCCTCGATCTGGAACGCGGACGTGGACACTCCCCACAGGAAGTCGCTCATCGATCCTCCAAATGTGAAACTTGTTCGGATCGTAGGCGTGTTGACAGGTTCAGGGAAGTGAAAAGGCCGTGCAGCAGGCAAGATGGACGTACCCGAACTACTGGGAGTCGCCGTGACGAGCACCACCCCGCTTCGCCGTCAGCCCGTCCAGCAGCGCAGCGCCAAGAGAGTCGAGCGGATGCTCGAGGCCTGCGCGACTCTCATCGACGAGGTGGGCTACGACGGCGTCACCACGACGTTGATCGCGGAAAGGGCGGGTGTGGCGGTCGGTTCGCTCTACCAGTTCTTCCCCGACAAGAGAGCCGTGGTGCAGGCGCTGACCCTGCGCAACGTCGACAAGTTCTCCCAGGGCATCACCACCAGGCTCGAGCAGGCGACGCTCGCCCACTGGTGGGACGCCGTGGACACGGTGTTCGACGTCTACGTGACGATGCACCGCGAGATCCCCGCGTTCGGGAAACTGCACTTCGGCGACGTCGTGGACATGCGGCTGCTCGACGACCGGCGCGACAACAACGCCGTCATCTCGGACAAGATCTCGGAGCTGATCTCCGGCAAGTTCAGCATCCCGATGGGTGAGGTCGGTCTGCCGATCGCGATCGCCGTCGAGGCCGCCGACGCCGTGCTGAAGATGGCGTTCCGCAACAACCCGATGGGCGATCCCGCGATCCTCGCCGAGGCGAAGGCGCTGGTCAGGGGCTACCTGTCGTCACGCCTGCCCGCCTAGCCGAAGTTGCGGCGCTCCCCGCGGTAGGTCGGGACCGTGCGCTCGATGCGGTCGCCGTGCACGAGGTGGACCTCGTCGAAGCGCTCGAACAGCTCGCCCGCTTTGGCGTGCCGCATCCAGACGCGGTCGCCGATCCTCAGCTGTTCGGCGGCCTTGCCGGTGACCGGCGTCTGCACCTCGCCTGCGCCTTCGAGGCCGAGCGTCTTCAGCCCTTCCGGCAGGTAGGGCGACGGCTGGCGGTCGGGCGTCGGCGTGCCGGACGCGATGTAACCGCCGGCGAACAGCGTCGCCGTGCGCTTGTTCGGCTTGCGCACGACCGACAACGCGAACAGAGCCGCGGGCTCCGGCTTGAACGACTGGTAGGCGTCGAAGAGCGTCGGCCCGAAGAGGCCGCTCCCGGCCGCGAGCTCGGTGACCGACGGGTCCGTCGCGGTCAGCTCCAGGCTTCCCGTCCCACCACCGTTGACGAACTCCAGCTGGGCGACCTGCCGCACCGCGCTGACGACAGCGGTCCGCCGTTCGATCAGCTCGGGCCCGGACTTGCGCTGGATGAACCGGATCCCGACGGCGCGGAACGGCTGACCGGGAGGGTTGTCACCCAGACCGGCGATCTGCCCCTCGTAGGCCATGACCCCCACAAGGGTGAACCCGGCACGGCGCACGATCCTCTCGGCGAGGACCTTCGCCTGCTGCGGCGTGTGGACCGGCGAACGCCGCGGCCCGATGTGCAGCCCCGGCAACGGCTTCCACGAGACGTCCAGCTCCAGGCACACGCGGATGTCCGAGTGCGGCCCGACCACGGCGTCGACGAAGTCGAGGTGCTCCAGCGAGTCCACCATGATCGTGACGCGCTGGCGCGCGGTCTCGTTGGCGGCGAGCTTCTGCAACGCAGCCCGGTCGGCCGTCGGGTAGGCGACCAGCAGGTCCTCGCTGACGTTCTGCTCGGACAACCACAACGCCTCGGCCAGCGAGTAGCACATGACACCGGCGTAACCGGGCCGTTCGAGCGCCCGGCAGACCAGGTCGCGCACGCGGATCGACTTGCTCGCGACCCGGATCGGATGACCGGCAGCGCGACGGGCGAGGTCCGCCGCGTTGTGGTCGAAGGCGTCCAGGTCGACGATCGCGAACGGAGGATCCAGGTCCTTCGTCGCACCGTCGAGTCGTGTTCTGCGCATGCGCTGACGGTACGTCGTGAACCCTTGAAACGTGAAGAGCTTTCACTTACGTTACTCGCAGGTCACACTCTCCCGTGGAGGTACGCGCGTGTGGACGAACTGGGCAAAAACCGCTTCGTGCACCCCGGCGCGCGTCGTCCACCCGTCCAGCACGGATGAGATCGCGGCGGCGGTGACCTCCGGCAGCCGAGTACGAGCACGAGGCAGCGGCCACTCGTTCAACGACATCGCGGTGGCACCGGAAACAGCACTGGACCTGGACCGCTGGACGGGCATCGTGCGAGCGGACACCGAAACGGGCCTGGTGACAGTCCGCTCCGGCACTCCCCTGCACGCGTTCAACGCAGACCTCCACCGCCTGGGCCTGGCAATGCCGAACCTGGGCGACATCGACGCCCAGACAGTGGCAGGCGCGGTCTCCACCTCAACCCACGGCACAGGCGCGAAACTGGGAGTGCTGGCCACAGCGATCGAGTCGCTGGAACTGGTCTTGGCCGACGGCTCAACAGCCACCTGCTCCCGAACAGAACGCCCAGACCTGTTCAACGCAGCCCGAGTGGGCCTGGGCGCGCTGGGCGTGATCAGCACGATCACCCTGCAATGCGTGCCATCGTTCGTACTGCAAGCCTCCGAGGCCCCAGGCCGCCTGGACGCAGTGCTGGAACAGTTCGACGACCTCTGCACGACAGAGGACCACGTGGAGTTCCACTGGTTCACCCACTCGGACCGCGTGATCCTCAAGCGCAACAACAGAACCACAGAACCCGCACGCCCCTTGTCGAAGCTCCGCCAGACGTGGGAGTACGACGTGATGGAGAACGCCGCGTTCGGCGCGGTGTGCAAGGTGGCGCGCACGTTCCCCAGCCACACCCGCCGCCTCAACGAGTTCTGCGGCTCGATGATCTCGGAACGGTCCTATTCGGACTACTCGCACAACGTCTTCGTGACCCCGCGACGAGTCCGCTTCGTGGAGACGGAGTTCTCCATCCCCCGGGAAACGCTGTTGGATGTGATCGGCGAACTCCGGTCCGTGGCGAACAAGCTGGGCGACCGCGACCACCTGATCGTCCCGTGCGAGGTCCGCGTGGCCCAGGCAGACGACATCTGGCTGTCCACGGCAAACGGCAGGGACACCGCCTACATCTCCATGCACCAGGCACTGGGCATGCAGTACAAGACCTTCTTCGACGCCTACGCCAGCATCGCCAAGTCGGTGGGCGGCCGCCCGCACTGGGGCAAGATGCACGACCTGACGGCGACAGAACTACGCCCGCTGTACCCGCACTTCGACGACTTCCTACGGGTGCGCAATGAGGTCGACCCGAACAGGACGTTCGCCAACAAGTACCTGGACCGGGTGCTGGGCAGCTAGATCGAGGGCCAACTGCCCGAGCCGACCGGAGCGAAGCGACGACGCAACTAAAGAACAGCCCGAACAGCCTCAGCAACAGGGGTGGACCCGTTGACAAGCTCCAAGGTCTTCCCAACAGTCCCAGGCGCCCCGAGCAACTCCGCCAAAACAGCAGCAACATCAGCCCGGGTGACAGACCCCCGAGGCAACCGAGGCGCAGCCAAGGTGACCAGCCCAGTAGGCGGATCATCAACCAGGGCCCCGGGCCGGAGGATCGTCCAATCCAGATCCTTGGACCGCAGATCCTCCTCAGCCATCCTCTTCGCCTTGAGATAGACAGCAAAAGAAGGATCGACCTCAGGCGAGTCAGCAGACTCGACCCCCACGGACGAGACCTGGACGAACCGCCGCACCCCAGCCGCAACA
>JASLAV010001043.1 GCA_030146905.1 Lentzea sp.
GGGGTGGAGACGGTCAGGCCGTTTCCGCTGTGGGCAACGGCGTTGCCGAGAAGACGCCGTCAGGGTCCACCGCCGCCTTGATGCGCTGCAGGCGGGGCAGGTTGTCCCCGTGGGCCTGACGCGACCGACCAGATCCCGCACGCCCACGGGGACAACCTGCCCCGCCTGCAGCGCATCAAGGCGGCGGTGGACCCTGACGGCGTCTTCTCGGCAACGCCGTTGCCCACAGCGGAAACGGCCTGACCGTCTCCACCCCGGTCCACATCGGACAGTCTGATCCACTCCACAGAGCAGAGCGAGGCAAGAAGTTGAGCACGAGCAGCAAGGTGGTCCGCGGCATCGCGGTCACCGCACTGACGGTGGCCGGCACCGTGACGGTGACCGCTCCCCATGCCGTGGCCGCTCCCACCCACCTGGCGTCCAGCGCTGCGGCCACCTCGTTCGGCAGGCTCGGCCCGCTGACCGACCTCGTCGTCGAGCGGCTCCAGGTGAGCGACGACGTGGCCGCGTCCAAGTTCGGCACCGGCGCACCGATCGACGACCCCGCACGCGAGCAGCAGGTGCTCGACCAGGTGCGCGCGCAGGCCGGCGCGCTCGGGCTGGACCAGGACGCGGCGGCGGCGTTCTTCCGGGACCAGATCACCGTGAGCAAGGTGGTGCAGAGGGGCCTGTTCGACCGCTGGACGGCTCACCCGGACCAAGCCCCATCACACGTCCGGACCTCCCGCAGATCCGTGCGCGGCTCGACCGGCTGACCGCGTCACTGCTCCGGCAGATCAGGTCCACTGTGGACCTGCGCACCGAACCGGTGCCGTGCACCGTCCAGCTCGCGCTGGCCACCGGGTCGGCAGTGGTCCTGGAGCAGCTCGACGCCCTGCACCGGCAGGCGCTCGGCACGGCGGCGCGCTCCGTGTGCGCCGCGCCCGTGCGCTGACGGACGGCGGAGGTCGGACGAGCGGGGCGTCGAGGAGGCTCCGCTCGCCGTCGATGCCGTGACTCAGCGCGGCCGCCACGTCCTCGTGAGACGTACCCCGGCGGATCGCGCCGGCCTCGTCCGGCAACCGGTGGTGCTCAGGGCTCGATCCCTGCGGCCCGCAGCCACAGCACCCGGCAGGTCTCGGAGGCCTGGTCGAGCGCCTCCGGCGACATCGCGGAGGCGTGGTAGAACGTCCGCTCGACCATCCAGCACAACGCGCGGGCGAGAGCCGGAGCGCCATCGGGCCCGTCGTGGGACGCGACACCGGCGCGCACCAGGATCGTTGTGATGGCGTCGATGAAGATCTCCGCGGTCTCCGTCCACAACGCGGCCAGCTCCGGGATGGCCGGTGACTGGTCGATCGCGACGCGCATGATCAGGCCGTGCTCGTGCCAGCGGTCGCGGGTGCGGCGCATGGCCGTCGCGATCGCCTCCCGCGGCGCGGCGGGGTCACCGGCGGCCGCGCGGGACTTCTCGCGCAGGTGCTCGACCGTCCTGCCGAAGAGGGCGACCAGCGCCTCCTGCTTCGAGCTGAAGTAGAAGTACGTCGAACCGCGTGAGATCCCGGCGCGTTCCGCGATGTCATTGGTCGTGAGCGCGTCGAACCCCTTGACGGCCAGCAGTTCCGCGAGACCGTCGAGGATCTTCCGCTCGCGCAGGTCCCCTTTGGACGGCGCGGCGGAGCGCCGTCGCCCCGCCCTGACCGGCTCGGACATCGCCCGTCCCCCTCCGTTCCGCTCCACTGCGCTCAGGATGTCACGCGGTCAGCCGGCCGCGATCTGGTGGCCGTCGGGGAAGTCCGTCGAGCGCGACAGCGCCTCCCAGCGCGCGATGTCGGCGTCGACCGCGGCCCGTCCGTGCCCGACGAGCCTCAACGCGTCCGAACCGAGCACCAGGTGCACCGGCGGCTCCTCCGCCTCGATCACCCGCAGCACGGCCTGCGCGGCCTTGGCCGGATCGCCCAGTTGGTTGCCACTGGCGGCCCGGCGTGCCGCGCGGATCGGTTCGAAGAGCTCGTCGTAGTCCGCGATCGAGCGCTCGCTGCGGACCATCGAGCCGCCGGCCCACGCCGTGCGGAACGAACCGGGCTCGATGATCGTCACCCGCACCCCGAAGCCCGCGACCTCCTTGGACAGCGACTCGAGCATGCCTACCACGGCGTACTTGCTGCCGCAGTAGTACGACATCCCGGGAACCGACATCAGCCCGCCCATCGAGCTGACGGTGAGGACGTGCCCCGAGCGCCGCTTCCGCATGCCCGGCAGCACCGCGTGCACCGTCGCCGCCACGCCGAACACGTTGGCGTCGAACTGCGCGCGCAGCTCGGCCATCGAGGACTCCTCGAACACGCCCTCGTGCCCGTAGCCGGCGTTCGCGATCACCACGTCGATCGGGCCGACACCGCGCTCGACCTCGCCGACCACGTCGAAGACCGCCTGGTCGTCGGTCACGTCGAGCTGCCGCCCGTGGGCACGTCCCGGCGCGAGCGCCTCGAACTCCTCCAGGTCGCCGGCCTTGCGCACGGTGCCGACGACGGTGTGACCGGCTGCCAGCGCACCCTGCGCGAAGGCGCGGCCGAGGCCGCTGCTGACACCGGTGATCAGGAACGTTCGGTTGACCATGACGCCGAATCTACATCATGCCGATAAAAATCGACACTGTGTCGATTATCGCGGACCGGCTGGAGTTGAGTCAGACCTGACCGATCCCACCGTCGACGGGCAGATCGACGCCGCTGACGAAGCTCGCGTCCGCCGACGCGAGGAACAACGCGGCGGTGGCGATCTCGTGGTCGGCACCGAGACGGCCGACCGGCACCCGGGCGGCGACCTGGTCCTTGAAGCCCTGCGGGAGATCAGCGAACGCCGGGGTGTCGATCGCGGCGGGACTGAGGACGTTGACCCGGATCCCGCGGTCCTTCAGATCGGTGGTCCAGGTCCTGGCGAACGACCGCAACGCCGCCTTGCTCCCGGCGTAGACCGTCGTCCCCGGAGCACCCTTCTCCGCGGCACCCGACCCGATCAGCACGATCGAGGCACCGCCGGACATCAACGGCAACAGCTTCTGCACGGTGAAGAACGTCCCTCGCACGTTCACCCCGAACACCGCGTCGAACGACTCCTCGGTCACGTCACCGATCGGTTCGTCCCACGTCCAGGCACCCGCGCTCGCGACGAGGACGTCGACCCTGCCCTGTCCGGCGGCGACGACGTCCGCAAGGCGGACCACGTCGGCGACCTCGCCCACGTCGCCGACCACACCGGTGACGTCGTGGCCGATCGCGGCCACCGCCGCGTCCAGCCTGTCCTGGCGCCGGCCGGTGATCACCACGTGTGCACCCTCCGCCGCGAACAACCTCGCGGTCGCCAGCGCCAGTCCGGACGTCGCGCCGGTGATGACCGCGACCTTCCCGTCGAGCTTCCCATGTCCCTCTCCTCAACGTTCAGAAAATGAGAGTGGACTCATTTTCATGGCCGATACTAGCGAAGATGAGGTCACCCTCGAAGTTGAGCTAGGTCTCACCTTGCTACGGTGCTTCCATGTCACCCGCCCGCCGCGACGCGCTCCGCAACCGCGAACTGCTGCTGGAGCACGCTCGGCGTGCGTTCGCCGAACGCGGGACGGACGCCGCCCTGGACGGCATCGCCAGGGAGGCCGGCCTGGTGGTCGGAACGCTGTACCGGCACTTCCCCACCCGGCTCGACCTGCTCTGCGCCGTTCTCGAGCCGAAACTGCACCGCGTGGTCGGCGAGGTGGAGGCGTCGCTGGACCCGGCCGACCCGTGGGAGGGCTTTCGCACCCTGTTGGACGTCCTGTGTTCCGCCCAGGAAGGCGACCGGGCGTTCGGCGACTTCCTGGCGCGGCGTTTCCCCGGCGACGAACGCACCGAGACCGTGCACGACGAGATTTGCGCGCTCGCTCAACGAGTCCTGGAACGCGCGCAGGAAGCCGGTGTCGTACGCCCTGACGTGACCGGCGCCGACCTCTTCCTCGCGTTGTGGGCGAGTGATCGAATCGCCGAGGCCACACGGCAGGTCGCCCCGCGGATGTGGCGGCGTCACCTGCACCTGGTGCTCGACGGATTCCGGACGCCGAGCGGGCTCGACCTGGGAGAACCCGCCTGGGACGCGAAACAGCTCCACATGGCGATGACCGCATCCAAGTGACCTGAGTCGCCAGCACTATCGTAGTGATCGCTACATACACAGGGCTGCGGTGTCGTGGACCTCCACCGTTACAAGATCCGTCTTCCGTTCTGGTCGCGGAGACATCCGCACAGCGACGAGTTCCAGCGGAACACGCGGGAGTGGGCGCATCGCTTCGGACTGGTCCGCTCCCCGGCCACGCTGGAGAAGTTCGACGCACTCGGCTACGGCCGCCTCATGTCCTACGCGTCACCGGACGGGCGGGACGACCACGTGCAACTGCTGGCCGACTGGAACACCCTCTTCGAGGCCGCGCTCGGCATGTTCCCGCCGACCGAGCCTCACCGGATCGAGCCGTGGCTCGTCGCGGCCACGGATCTCCTCCGGTACCGGCTGCTCGCCGACGTGCACAGCCCGGTACACCCCGTACGGTGAGCAGTCCGATGACGCGAGGCTCGCGGGCGAGTACAACCGGGTGATCCGGCAATGCACGGAGCAGCGGCGCCGATAACGGCGCCGTTCCCGCTGCCAATGCGTGTTCTCGACCCGGATTGCGCGAGAGTGAATGCTCTGTTGCCGAGAACGCACTTGTCGCCGTAATGGTGCGTGCCTAGTTTGAAAGGCACGGCGATCGTTATCGCCGACGGCGACAGAAAAGCGAGAAACCCTTGTCCGGCAAGACGTTCATGAGCACACCCATGCCCTCAGCCGGTCTGGGGCCACCACTGTGGTGACCGAACGCGGCTCGGTGCGGGAGCTGTTCGTCCACCCGGTGAAAGGGCTCAGCGCGCAGCCGCTGGACCGCGTCGCGCTCCGGCCGGGTGAAGGGGTTCCGGACGACCGGATCTTCGCGCTCGCCCGGCCGGACGGCGCCTACCGTCCGGGAACCCGCGCGGGGTTGTCGAAGAAGGAGTTCTTCGCCCTCGTCTCGGACCACCGCCTCGCGGGGCTCGGCACGCACCTCGACACCCGCACGGAGGTCCTCACCGCACGGGTCGCGGGACACGACGTGCTGAAGGCCGACCTGGGCACGGAGGACGGTGTCGCGGAGGCGATGCGGTTCTTCGCCCGCGTGCTCGACCTGCCCGCGGGGGTGACGCCGGTGCTCGCGCGGGAGCCGGGCAGGCGGTTCACCGACGCGAACGCGCTCGGGGACGTGCCGATGAACTGGCTCTCGCTGGTCAACCTGGCCTCCGTCCGCGACCTGGAGTCGCGCACGGACACCGAGGTCGACCCGATGCGGTTCCGCGCCAACGTCCTGGTGGACGGCCTGCCCGCCTGGTCCGAACTGGACCTGGTCGGGCAGGAGTTCGACGTGGACGGTGTGCGGGTCAGGGGCGTGCGGCAGACCAAGCGGTGCGCCGCCACCGAGGTCGACCCCGCGACGGGCCGGCGCGACCTGCCTGTGGTGACCATGCTCCACCGGACGTACGGGCACCAGTTCATGGGAATCCACCTGGAGGTCCTCACCGCCGGAGTCGTGGAGAAGGGCGGTGAGGTCGTTGTCTGAGCTCCGCCTCCTGGTCAGCGAGCTGACCGACCTCACACCGACCGTGCGCCGTTTCGTCCTGCGGCAGCCACAGGGGTTTCCTTTACCGGCCTACGAACCCGGCGCGCACGTCGTGGTCAGCACTCCCGCCGGGCACAAGCGCGGGTACAGCCTCGTCGAGCCGGGCGGAGGGCAGCCGCGGGAGTACGTCGTGTGCGTGCGCCGCGACGGCAACGGCCGGGGCGGCTCCGTCAGCATGCACGACGACGTGGTGGTCGGCTCAGAGCTGCCGGTGTCCTTGCCGGTCAACAGGTTTCCGCTGCACCCGTCGCCGCGGTACCTCTTCATCGCCGGCGGGATCGGCATCACGCCGATCAGGGCCATGGTGCGCCGGGTGCGCGCGGAAGGCCGATCGGAAGCACAGCTGCTGTACTTGACGCAGTCCGCTGGGGAAACCCCGTTCCTGCACGAGTTCTGCGGTCCAGAGGACACCGTGCACCACAGTGACGACCACGGACTGCTCGACCTGTGGCCTTACCTCGCCGTTCCGGACGACGACGTCCGCGTCTACTGCTGCGGGCCTGCTCCGCTCCTGGAGGCCGTGCAGAGGCTGACGGCTCACTGGCGCGTGAGCCGCATCCACCTGGAGCAGTTCGCCGCCGGCCACGCCGGAACCTCTGCTCCGTTCACCGCCATCTGGGCGCCCGACGGGCTCCGGGTGCACGTTCCCGCACATCTCTCACTCCTGGACGCCCTGCGCCGGCACGGCGTTCCCGTCGAGGCGTCCTGCGAGGCCGGGGTGTGCGGCACCTGCCGCCTCGCGGTCCTCGACGGCGAGGCCGAGCACCGCGACTCCGTGCTGACCGACGCCGAACGTCGTTCCAGCCTGGCCGCCTGCGTGTCGCGGGCCGCGTCCACGGAGATCGTCGTCGGGCCCCACGGCCATTCCCGAAAGGACCTCTCGTGATGACCGACCTGCACCTCGCGACGACGGGCGGCGACCCGTGATCGACTGGCTCCGGCTCGCCGAGACGCTCATCTCCTCACCATGGCTCTACGCCGTGCTCATCGCGGTGTCCTTCCTGGACTCGTTCCTCCCCCTGATCCCGAGCGAGCCCGTCGTGATCGTCGCGGGCGTCTACGCCGCCACCGGGCAGACGGACATCGTGCTCGTCATCGCCGCCACGACGCTCGGCGCGTTCCTCGGCGACCTGGTGCCCTACAGCGTCGGACGGCTGCTCGGCACGCGGGTGCTCAAGCGGATGCCGCCCGGCACCAAACGCCGTGCCGCGCACGACTGGTTCGCCCGCGAGCTCGACGCCCGCGGCGGTTTCTTCCTGGTGACCACGCGGTTCATCCCCGTCGGCCGGTACCTGGCCACCCTGTCCACTGGGCTGGTCGGCTTCCCGCTGGCGAAGTACATGATGTTCATCGCGTTCGCCACCGCCTCCTGGAGCGCCTACACCGCGCTCACCGGCTACCTCGGCGGCGTCCTGTTCCAGGAGAACACGCTCCTGGGGATGGCCGTCGGCATCGGGCTCGCGTTCGTGGTGACCGGCTTCATCGAGGTCGTGCGCCGCATGCGCCGGCGTGCGAACACCGCCGCACCGGATCCCGTCACCGACTGACGGCCGCTGTCGCGGAGGGCGCCGAGCGGATCACGTCCGCCCGGCGCCTTCTGCCGCGAGGGCCATGATGTGACGGGTGCGTTCGCGCAGCAGCTGGTGAATGCGGTCGTGGTGGTTGCGCGGGTGCCACGCCATGCTGATCGTCACGGACGGCAGCTCCACCGGGATCGTGAACGTGCGCAGGCCGAGCGTGTCCAGCATCGGCCGCCCCAGCCCGGCGGGCGCCACGCAGACGACATCGGTCTCGCGCACCAGGAACAGCGCGCTCGCGAACGTGGGGACCACGGCCGCCACGCGCCGGCGCAGGCCCAGGTCCGCGAGCCGGTCGTCGATCGGGCCGTGGGCCCTGCCCCGCCTCGACACGACGATGTGGTCGGCCTCGGCGAACCGTTGCGGCGTCACGGTCCTCGCCTTCGCCAGCGGGTGGTCCGGCCGCACCACGCCGATCAGCGTCTCGGTCACGAGCGTCTCCGAGTGGATCTCCGGGTCCACCGGGCGGATGCTGCCGATCTCCAGGTCCAGCAGGCCTTCCCGCAGGGCGGGGGTGTCCTCGAGGTTCTCCGGCCGCAGGCGCAGCGAGATGCCGGGGGCCTGCACCCGCAGGTCGTCGATGAGCGACGGGATGAACGTCGTGGACAGCATGTCGGTGACCTGCAGGTCGAACATGCGCACAGCGGTCCGCGGGTCGGCGCTGGTGGACGGCGCGAACAGCGCTCGCGCCCTGGCGGCGACGGCGTGCACCTCACCGCGCAGCTCCAGCGCCCGCGGGGTGGGCACGAGGTCTCGGCCCGCCCGCACGAGCAACGGGTCGTCGAAGGCGCGTCGCAGCCGCGCCAGGGCCCGGCTCATCGCCGGTGCCGAGGTGTGCAGCCTGGCCGCGGCCTTGGTGACGCTGTTCTCGGCGAGCAGCGCGTCCAACGCCTCGATCAGGTTCAGGTCGATGTAGTCCACCCGCCGATTATCACCTGCGAAAGGCTTCCGTACCAGAGTTGCACTGGTGTTAATCGGTGGTCGCTCCTAGCGTCGGGGAGGTCAGAGGAGAACTCGGGTGAAACCAAGGACAGGACGGGAATCGACTGTGAAGCGGGCTGTGGTGATCGGTGCCGGGATCGTGGGACTGACGACGGGACTCGCACTGCGCCGAGCCGGGGTCGAGGTGGTGATCTGCGAGCAGGCGCCGGAGATCCGCGCGGCCGGCGCGGGGCTGGGGCTCTGGGCCAACGCGCTGGCGGTGTTCGACGACCTCGGCATCGGCGAGCAGGTGCGCGCCATCGGCAAGCCCAGCGAGATGTACTTCCACGACCCCGCGGGGCGTCTGCTCGACACCCCGGAGTTCGGGGTCGAGGACCACCAGTACCTCCTGGTGCACCGGGCGAAGCTGAACGACCTGCTCGCCGACGCCGTGGGACGCGAGAACATCCGTCTGGACACGGGCTTCCTGGAGTACCGGGAGCACGCGAACCACGTGACGGTCATGTTGTCCGACGGCAGCAGCGAGGAAGCGGACGTCCTCATCGGGGCGGACGGGGCGTACTCGGCGGTGCGCGCACAACTGGTGCCCGGCACCCCGGCCCAGGAGCACGCCGGCCACCACGCCTGGCGCGCGGTCATCCCTGCCGCCGGGATCACGGTGCTGCGCAACCGCCTCATCCTGGGGCCCAACGGATGCCGGGGCGGGTACGTGCGCACCCACGACGGCAGCGTCTACTGGCTGGTGAACCAGTTCGACTCACCGCCGCTGACCGGCACCCGCAAGCAGCAGGCGATGGAGCGCGCCCGCCACCTCGAGGACGAGGGCGAGGACGGCATCCTCGCCGACCTGATCGACGCGACGCCGGAGGAGGTGATCCTGCACAACCAGATCATGGTCGTGCCCCCGCTGCCGCACTGGGTGTCGGACAGGGTCGCGCTCGCCGGGGACTCGGCGCACGCGATGTCGCCGCACATCACCGCCGGTGCGACGCTGGGCATCGAGGACGCCGCCGTGCTCAGCCACCTGCTGGGGTCCACCGGCGACGTTCCCGCCGCGCTCACCGCCTACGAGGCCGCGCAGATCCCGCGCTACGACCACGTCGCGGAGCTGTCCGCGGCGGTCGAGCACTCCCCCACACCGGCGGAGTTCGCGCACCACTACGCCGCGTTCAGCCACTGGATGATCACCCAGCGGCCCCGGCACCTCGCGGAGAACCAGGTGGGGGCATGACGTTCCGGGTCGACGTGGACGTGGCGGTGCCGATGCGCGACGGGGTCGCGCTCGCCACCAACGTCTGGCGGCCGGAGGGGCCCGGTCCCTTCCCCGTGCTGCTGGTCCGCACTCCCTACGGCAAGGACGACGCCGGGACGTACGGCAACCCGAAGCTGCCGGACGTGTTCGCCTTCGTGGAGGCCGGGTACGCGGTGGTGGCGCAGGACGTCCGCGGCACCTCCCGATCGCCCGGCACGTTCGTGCCGAACGTCCACGAGGGCGACGACGGCGCCGACACCCTGGCGTGGCTGGCCGAACAGCCGTGGTGCGACGGCGAAGTCGGCATGTGGGGCGGCTCCTACATGGGCTTCACGCAGTGGCTCGCGGCCGTGCGCGGCGCACCGGCGTTGCGCGCGATCGCGCCCGTGATGAGCTCCGCCGACCTGTACGGGGCGCCGTGGTACTCCCCCGGCGGCGCGTTGTCGCAGGACGCCGTCCTGACGTGGGGCACGCTTTCGGCCCTGCGCAACCTCCGTCGCGAGCTCGACGAGGGCCGCGGTGACCCGGCCGACGTGCGCGCGCTGCTGTCCGGTGTGGACGATCCGCGGCAGCTGCACGACCCGCTGCCGCTCGCCGGGCGGGACGTGGTGACACGCCACCTGCCGTGGCTCGGCGACGTGCTCGACCACCCGGAACGCGATGGGTTCTGGCGGGAGGTCGCCGCGATCGACCGCTGTGCCGACGTCACCGTTCCCGCTCTCCAGATCGGTGGCTGGTACGACGTGTTCATCGGCGAAACCGTGCGGTCGTACACGATGATGCGGCGCCATGGCGGCACCGCGGCGGCCCGCGACGGTCAGCGGCTGGTCATCGGCCCCTGGTCCCATGCCGACGGCACCGACCTCGGGACGTTCCCCGACCGGTCGTTCGGGCTCGCGGGCAGCATCAAGGCCGCCGACGTCACCGGCGAGCACCTGAGGTTCTTCGACCGGTGGGTGCGGGGCAGGACGGACACCCCCGCCGACCCCCACCGGGTCCGGATCTTCGTCATGGGCATCGACCAGTGGCGTGACGAGGAGGACTGGCCGCTGCCCGACACCCGCCACACCGACTTCTTCCTCGACGGGGACGGGCGCGCCAACACCGCCACCGGCGACGGCGTCCTGACGCGCGACACCGCGGCGGCCGAAGCGGTGGACACGTTCCTCTACGACCCGCGGCGGCCGGTGCCGACACTGGGCGGCACCGTGCTGGCCGGCGCGCCCGGCACCTACCCCGGACCGGCCGACCAGGCGGCGGTCGAGGCACGGGACGACGTGCTGTGCTTCACCACCGCCGTCCTCGACCGCCCCGTCGAGGTCACCGGCCACGTCTCCCTGGTGCTGCACGTCTCCACCTCGGCGCGGGACACCGACTTCACCGGCAAGCTCGTCGACGTGCACCCGGACGGC
>JASLAV010001086.1 GCA_030146905.1 Lentzea sp.
TCGAGCGTGTCCATGCCGTGGGTGACATGACCCATCACGGTGTACACGGGGCTGATGTTGGCGAACGAGTGGACGATGAAGAACTCGCTGCCGTTCGTACCGGGCCCCTGGTTGCCGTACGCGATGGTGCCGCGCGGGTAGGTCTCCTCACCCGTCACCTCGTCGGCGAACCGGTAACCGGGCCCGCCCTCCTCGGCCCGGTAGATGTCGCCGCACTGCAGCACGCCCAGCCGCGTGGTGTTCGTCAGCCGCCAGCACTGCGTCATCGTGTAGAACCAGCTCCGCGCCAGGTGCGCGAAGTTCTCCACCCCGCACGGCGCGTTGGCGCGGTCGAGGTCCGCCGCCACCACGCCGTAGTTCGTCACGATGGTGACTTTGACGGTCCCCTTCGCGGGCACGACGGCTTTGGGCGGGTGGACCGGGCGGGCGGCCGGGTTCTCCGGCGTCGGGATGAACTCGCACCGCGCGGTGGGGGTGACCGGGGACGCGGACGCGACCGGGGCGAGGACGACCATCATCAGAACAGCGAGCAGTAGCCTCATGCGTGCCGACCGTAGTCGCCGGCGGGTCAGACGGGAACGGCCTCCCGCTGCTCGGCCGCGGGAGCCCGGCGCCGCGGCTTGCGGTCCAGCCACCACTGCGCGATCAGCAGCGACACCACCCACCCGGTCCACGCCGCGATCGCCCCGACCGTGTTCGGCAGCTCCGCCTCCGGCACGCGGCCGGACAGCAGCACGAACCCGAGCACGCCCCAGAGCCGGTTCGTGATGATCGAGACGGTCAGCGCGAAGCTGCGGATCATCCACTTGCGGTGGTCGCGGAACTGGCGCCGGCGGGCCGCCCGCCACGCGAGCGCCGTGAACGTCAGCCACAGCACGGGCAGCATCAGGGAGCTGACCATCGCCACCGGGCCGAACGGCGTCGTGTAGCCGACCACCAGGCCGGACAGTCCTGCCGGCAGCACACCGGCCCCACACGTACACACGGCCGATGCGGCGGTGCCACGCGGGGAAGCGGGAACGGAACCACGGCCAGATCTGCACCACGGCCGTGAGGATCGCGATCGACCCGCAGACGACGTGCACCACGAGCAGGGGGTAGTGCGGTCCCCAGCCCGACTGCACGCGTGCCTGCAGACGATCACCGGTCAGGTAGGGCGGCAGCGAGAACGCCACGAACGCCACCACCACGAAGGCCAACGGGCCCACCCAAGGCTTGCGCAACCACGTCATGCGGCAACGGTCGCGATGTCCGCTGACCGCTCGCGCGCCTCTCGCTGACGTCCGAGGTCGTTCGACCGCGAAAGCAGCGCTGCGCTGCGGTTCTGACATCCCGCTGACACCTGACGGGGTGTAGCTGTCAGGTCGCTGTGAGCGCACATGGGCAGTGTCGGCGACATGTTGCCGACAGCGTTGACGCAGCGGCAGCACGACGTCCGCCCGCCTCGCGCCGGGCGCTTGCCGAGGGGGCGCGCCGTGACCGGCTACATCACCGACTGACTCGCACGAACCACAGCTCCACCCGAGGGGGAAACATGATCACCAGGATCGCCGGCACCATCGGCACCGCCGCGCTCGTCGTGGGCGCCCTGCTGGGCATCGCCTCACCGGCGAACGCCGAGACCAACCCGAACTGCGGGTCGGTCACGCAGATCGGCAGCACCGCCTACATCAAGTCGGGCGGCACCACCGTCGCGTCGGTCAAGCAGTTCAAGGGCTGCAACAAGAACTGGTCCTACACCTACGTGTGGGAGGGCTTCCGCAACTCCCACAGCGGCACGTGGTGGGCCTGCTCCGGCATCTCCACCAGCTCCGGGCTGGAGGACTACAAGTGCGGCGGCAACCACCAGAAGGAGGTCTGGTCCTCCGGCGCCAACACGCTTTCCGTGTGCACCAAGGCGTACGGCCAGCTCCAGTGGTCGAACGGTGAGGGCTCCGCCGCCACCGACCAGCGGTGCTGAACCTCCACGTGACCGCGCCGGCGGTCTCCGCCGCCGGCCTCCGAGACTCCCTCCAGAAGAAGGGTTCACGGTGTTAAAGAGATTGACGTTCGTGGCGCTGACAGGTGCTCTGCTCAGCGTGCTCTTCGGTGCGTCCCCCGCCTCCGCGGCGACGGCACGCAACGGTGTGTGCGAATCAGGCGAGTTCTGCCTGTACTTCAACAGCGACCAGCAGGGTTCGGTCTCCGACTTCGACACCTCCATCTCGGACTACGGCGACAGCCAGCCGAGCTGCTACGACTTCAAGAGTTCCGGCAACGGCCAGGGCGTCTGCGTCAAGAACAACGCGGCCGCTGTCTGGAACCGCATGGGCAGCACGGTGACCGTGTTCTTCAACAGCGGGTACGGCGGCACCAGCCAGGCGATCGGGGCCGGTGCCAAGGCCAACCTCAAGGCAGGGTTGAAGAACGAGAACGCGTCCCACCGGATCGGCTCGCCCGCCGAGTCCCGTGACGGCGTCTGCAACGACGACGAGTTCTGCCTGTACTACAACAGCGACCAGGCCGGTTCGGTGTCCGACTTCGGCACCTCCGTCTCCAACTACGGCGACAGCCAGCCGAGCTGCTACGACTTCAAGGGCGCGGGCAACGGCCAGGGCGTCTGCGTGAAGAACAACGCGGCCTCGGTCTGGAACCGCACGAGCAAGCCGGTCACCGTGTACTTCAACAGCGGGTACGGCGGCACCAACCAGACGTTCGCGGCCGGTGCCAAGGGCAACCTCAAGGCAGGGTTGAAGAACGAGAACGCCTCGCACCGCATCGGCGACAGCGGTGGCGGCGACCCGGACCCGGATCCCGGCGACCCCGGTCCCTACCCGACCCCGCCGGAGAACACGAACCCGGAAGAGGCCGTTCGCGCGCCGAACGCCTCCGCCCGCACGAAGTTCGTGCGGACGCAGATCGCCGAGCTGACCGGTGAGACGCAGTGCTACGTCGGCGACTACCGCCCCGGTGAGCCGTCGACCAGCAACCACAACACCGGAAACGCGCTCGACTGCACCATCTCGAACGCGATCGGCCAGTACCCGAACTCCGCCCAGGAGGCGCAGGGCTGGAAGCTCGCGAACTGGCTGCGGCAGCACGCCGTCAGGCTCGACGTCCGCTACGTGATCTGGGACGGCAAGATCTGGAGCGTGGCCCGGTCGTCGGAGGGGTGGCGCAACTACACCGCAGGCACCGGCGTGACGGCCGGTCACTACGACCACGTCCACGTGTCGATGCAGAACCCCTACGGTGACTGACGAGTGAGGAACAAGGTCAGCTGATCAGGCTGTCCAGCAGGTTGTCCCTGCGCAGACCGGGTGTGCCGAGCAGTTCGGCCGCCCGGTCCGCGTGCTCTTCCAGACCCGCCTCGGCGAGCACGAGGTGCGCGACGCCCTCGCCGTAGCGGTCACCGCGAGCACCGGTGATCTCCAGGCAACGCTGGGCGTCTTCCACCGCCGGCTCGGTTCTTCCGGCTGCCAGACGGACTTTCGCGCGGCACAGCAACGCTTGCCACTCGTCGTTGTGCTCGCCCGTCACCCGGCACAGCTCGATGCACTCGTCCAGCGCGGCCTCGGCCTCCGCCAGCCGGCCGAGCTTGAACAGCGCCTGCCCCTGGGACGCCAGCGCGTACGCGGTCCCGGCGGCGTCCCGGTGCTCACGGGCGTGTCCGAGGCTCTCGGTGGCTGCTTCCAGCGCCTGCTCGTACCGGCCTGCCACCTGGTGCACCTGCGCCAGCGCCGACAACGGAACCCGTTGCGCGCCAGGCGGTCCGTGCTCGGTGGTGAGCTCCAGCGCCTCCGTGAGAGTGGCCGACGCGAGCTCCAGCTCACCCAGCTCGCGCTGGATCGTGCCGATGCCGGCGAGGGCACGGCCCTGTCCGAACGGGTCGTCGGCGCGGGCCGCCAGCACCTCCTCCAGCTGGGTGCGCGCGGTCTCGAACCGGCCGATCCTGAGGTTCGCCGCCGACTGCACCAGCAGCGCCGTCTGCCCGGCCGCCGAGGTGCCGATCGTGCGTGCGGCCCTGTCCGCGACCCGGCCCAGCTCGACCAGGTCGGCGACCCTGTCCTGTTTGAACAGGTGCGGGTACAGCATGTGCGCGATCGCCAGGGCATGGTCGGCCAGCGCGGGGTCGGAGACCGTGGAACGCGCCGCCGCCAGCAGGTTCTCGGCCTCGTCCGTCAGCCACCGCAACGGCTCGTCGACGTCCTGCCGCGTGGCGGAGTTCGTGAGCGCGCCGTAGGCGTGCGGCCGCAGCTTCTTCACCGCGGCGGTGAGCGTCTCGCGGTAGTGGACCATCGCGCGGCCGAGCGCGTCCTGCTTCTCGTCGCCCACGTGCTCGGCGCCGAACAGCCTGAGCAGGTCGTGCACCCGGTACCGCCGCTCCCCGCACGGCTCCACGAGCTTGGCGTCCACCAACGGGTCCAGCACGCGCGCCACGTCGTCCTGCCCGAGCAACGCCCGCGCCGCCTGTTCGTTCACCGTCGGGACGGCGAGGCAGCACAGCAGGGTGAACGCCCTGGTCGCCCTCTCGTCCAAGCCCTCGAAGCCCAGCTGGAAGCTCGACCGCACACCGAGGTCGTCGAAGTGCAGCTCGTCCAGCCGGTGCCGCTGGTCCGCGAGCCGTTCGGCCAGCGTCGCCGTCGTCCAGTCCGGCCGCGACCGCAGCCGCGCGGCCGCGATCGTGAGCGCGAGGGGGAGGTGGTCGCACGCCTTCGCGACCTGCTTCGCCGCCGCGCTGTCGTCACCCAGCAACCGCAGCGCGTCCTCCTCCGGCAACGGGCCGAGCCGCACGTGCCGCGCCCCGAGCGTCGCGAGCATCCGCCTGCTGGTGACCAGCACGGCCGACCCGGTCTCCCCCGGCAGCAGCGGGCCGACCTGCGCCGCGTCCACGGCGTTGTCCAGCACCACCAGCACCTTGCGCCGCGCGAGCGTCGACCGGTAGAGCGCGGCGGCTTCCGAGGTGTCCGCGGGGACCGCCAGCGGCGGGGTGCCGAGCGCGCGCAGGAACCGCCTGATCACCTCGGCGGGGGAGAGCGGCGAACGACCCGGCGTGGCACCGTGCAGGTCCACGTGGAGCTGGCCGTCGGGGAAGCGGCCGGCCATCGCGTGCGCCGCGGCGGTGGCCAGGGCGCTCTTGCCCGTCCCGCCGGGTCCGTGCACGGCGATCACGGGACCGGCCGAGCCGGTGATCAGCTCGATCTCGGCACGCCGCCCGACGAACGGCTCCGGTGCCTTGGGCAGCTCACGGGGGACGGCCGGGGCGTCGCCCCGCAGGATCACGGCGTGCAGGTCCCTGAGCTCCTGGCCGGGGTCGAGCCCGAGCTCCTCCGCGAGCAGCCGCCTGCCCTCCTCGTAGGTCCTGAGCGCGTCCGCCTGCCGGCCGCTGCGGTGCAGGGCGACCATGAGCGCGCCCCGCAGGCGTTCCCTGGTCGGGTGGTCCGCGACGTACCCGGTCAGCTCACCGACGACCTCGTGGTGACGACCTTCCGCGAGCGCCTTGTCGACACGGCGCTCGATCGCGGCGAGCCGCTCCTCCTCCAGCTGGTTCGCCAGCTGGGTGTTGGTGGTGAGCTCCGCCAGCGCCGGTCCGCGCCAGTGGCCCAGCGCCTCGTCGGGATCCGCCGCGTCGCGGAAGAGCTGCAGGTCGAGCGAACGGTCGGGGACGTCGAGCCGATAGCCCTGCGGCGACCACCGCAGCGACACGCCCGGCAGGTCCTTCAACGCCCGTCTGAGCTGTGACACGTGCACCTGCACGGCCTTGCGCGCACTGGGCGGCGGATCGCCCTCCCACAGGACCGACATCAGGTGGTCGACGCCGACGGTCCGGCCGGCGTGCAGGAGCAGCAGCACCAGGACCTGACGCGGCTGGCCTGCGGGGATGCGCACGATCCGCTGCCCGTGGGTGACGAGCAGCGGCCCGAGCACCCCGAACCGAACGCCGTCCACAGCTCCCACGATAGTCGGTTGATCATGTGCGCAAACGTTCTCAAGGCAGTGCCGCTCGTCATTGTCCGCCCGTGCGCGTACTAGCAACGGTCAACGACGAAGGTCCACTCGCAGAGGTGTGAACACGTGGATTCACACGATGTGGCGCGAATCAGCGTCGAGCAGGGAAAAGTCGTGCGAAAATCGATCGGGGGACCACCGCGGGCCACGCGCACCCGGTCGCCACAGCGGCGTTCGGATTTCTTTCGCGTGGAAAACAGAACAGCGGTTTGCGGTAGCGTCCGTAATAGGGGGTCACCTCATTGGAGTAACGGCGGTGCCGCGAACATCCCGAGTCGGGCATCATCACGTGGCTCGACCAAGTCGTAGAACGAGGGGTCTCGTGTGACCATCTTCCGTGCCGGCCGGACCGGAGCGTGGTGGATGTACCTGGTGGTGGGTCACCTGCTGCTGGGCGTCTACTACCTGATTCCGGTCAGCCCTGCGGGAACAACGGGGCAAACGGTACGAGTGGTGCTCTACTGCACGATCAGCGCCTCCGCCGCGGTCGCGACTTTCGCCGGTGTCAAGCACAACCGCCCCCAATGGCGGCGGCCATGGGTGTTCCTCGCACTCAGCCAGGTTGTTTACGCGATCGCCGACCTGACGTTCTACGCATCGCACTACATCTTCGAGTACACGGTTTACCCGTCCTATGCGGACATCTTCTACCTGGGGCATTACCCGTTGATGGTGGCGGGCGTGATCCTGCTGATCCGCCGCCGCACACCGGGTCTCGACCTGCCGAGCCTGCTCGACGCCGCGGTGCTTGCGGTCGTCGCCGGCATGGCGTCCTGGCTCTACGTCATCGGCCCGCAGGCGCGGCTCACCTCACCGGTGCTGGTGAAGATCGCGTCGCTGGGCTACCCGATGATGGACCTCGCCCTCTTCGTCGTGGCGCTGCGGCTGATCTTCGGCGCCGGTCCGCGCCCCCGCGCGTTCATCCTGCTGACCTGCAACCTGCTGGGCATCCTCACCGCGGACACCATCTACGTGCTGCAACGCCTCGACGGCACCTACCAGGCGGGCAACTTCCTCGACGCCATCTGGCTGTCGGCCAACCTGTGCATCGGCGCTGCCGCGCTGCACCCGACGATGGCGCGGCTCGTGGACCGCGCGCACGTCAAGGACGTCGGCTTGAGCCGCGGCCGGATCATCGCGCTGTCCTCGGCGGCGCTCGCCGCGCCGATCCTGATGCTGGTGCACGACGTCGGCCAGTACTCGCAGGACGTCCTGGTGCTCGCGGCGGGCAGCGCCCTGCTGTCGTTGCTGATCATCGCGAGGCTGGCGGGGCTGGTGGCCGACCAGCGCAAGCTCGCGATCACCGACAGCCTCACCGGCCTGCACACGCGGCGGTTCTTCGAGGCCCAGCTGCCGCTGGAGATCTCCCGCGCGCGGCGCAACGACGGGTCCGTCGCGGTGTTCATCATCGACGTCGACCGCTTCAAGTCGATCAACGACAACTACGGCCACCCCGCTGGCGACGACGTGCTGATGGAGGTCGCGGCACGGCTGCGCGCGGCGTCCAGGGCCGGTGAGGTGCTCGCGCGCTACGGCGGCGAGGAGTTCGCGCTGCTCGTCCCGGAGGCCGGTCCCGGCAGGCTGTCCGTCATCGCGAACCGGTTGCGCGAGCGCGTGGCGGAGAAGCCCATCCCGGTCAACTCGGGCAACGACGACATCCCGTTGTCCGTCACGGTGTCCGTCGGTTCGGCGAGCTTCCCGACGCACGGGGACGGTCCCGACGACATCGTGGTGATCGCGGACCGCGCGCTGTACGCGGCGAAGGCGGCCGGTCGCAACAGGATCGCGGTCGGGCCGGAACCGTTGCCCGCGGTCGACCCCGACACCGACGGCGCGATGGCGGAGTTCCTCTGCCAGGTCGCCGACCGGGTGGACGGGTGGCTGCACCGCTACGACCACAGCCGTTCGGTGTCGCGCTGGGCCGGTGTGGCGGCGGGGGAGTTCGGGCTGGACGCTCCGACGATCAGGGTCGCGCAGCTCGCGGGACGCCTGCACGACATCGGCAAGATCATCATTCCCGAGGTCGTGCTGACCAAGCCCGGCGCACTGTCCGAAGAGGAGTGGCGGCTGCTGCGCCAGCACCCGGACTTCGGCTACCGGCTCGCGCGGATGGTGCCGGGGTTCGCGGGCGTGGCGCACGTGATCCGGCAGCAGCACGAGCGCTACGACGGCACCGGCTACCCGGACGGGTTGCGCGGCGCGGACATCCGTGCGGAAGCGCGGATCCTGTCCGTCTGCGTGGCGTGGGCGGCGATGCGGTCGAACCGTCCACACCAGACCGCCCTCGACGAGAGCCGGGCACGACGGGAACTGTGGGCGGGGCGGGGCGAACAGTTCGATCCGGACGTCGTGGACATGTTCCTCGATCTCCACACACAAGGCAGCATCGGAATGCTGCGTCCATCCGGACTGTCCGTTCAGGAGGCTGGGTTCCCCGCCGAGTTCAGGCCCTGACCACCTCGCGGTGGCATGCTCTGCGCCATGAGCACGGAGTACGCCGTCCCCGCATCGGCGCCGAGCCCTCAGCGGCCGTCGCCACCCGGCGGGCCGCTGAGGAGGTGGCTGCTCGCCGACCGCGTGGCGCCGTCGGACCCGGAGAGCCACGAGCCGCACGCGTGGAGGAAGGTCATGACGCTGACGGGTCGTTCATCACGACGGTGCTGGTGCCGCAGGACGAGTTCGCGCCAGGTGGTCCCGGGAACGGCCGCGCGCTCGCCTACCTCGCGCACGAGCTGCTCGGCGAGGCGTTCGGCACGGTCTACGACATCGTGCTGACCCTGGTGCTGCTCGACGCGCTGGTGGAGAAGCCGGACGGCATCACGATCTCGTCGGCTTCATCACCGGCATCGTGGTGATCTCGCTGGTGTCGCGGATCTCCCGCACGACGGAGCTGCGCGTCGACAGGATCGAGTTCGACGAGGACGCGCGGAGGTTCATCGGAGGGCAACCCGCTCGGCCACCTGTTCCGCTACCTGGTCCTGGGCAGGGGAGATACGCCTCCGGTCGTACGCGAGATCATCCGCTCGGCCGAGGAGGATCCGTCCCGACGGCCACGCGTGCACGTCGGATAGCTGCGAGACTTTCCCCCTGTACGTCCGACTTCAGGGGGAAGGACGCTGTACATGTTCCGCAAACTGCTGATCTTCTTGGTCGCGCTCGCGACCGTCGCGGCGGGGGCCGCACCCGCTCTCGCCGGCTCCGGGTCCCGTCCGGTGCGGTCGTGCGCCGACCTGGTGCGGTCGTTCGACGTTCCGGACGCCAGGACCCGTGTCACGTCGGCCGCGGTCGTCTCCGGTGCCGCGGAGTTCTGCGACGTGCGCGGCACGATCGAACCGAACATCGGCTTCCAGCTGAAGCTGCCGACTCGCGGGTACCAGGGCCGCTACCTCCAGTACGGCTGTGGCGGCTTCTGCGGCATCATCGACGACCCGGACTTCCCGAAGGGGTGCGGGCCCGCGTTCGGTGACGCCGCGGTGGCGGCGACCGACGACGGCCACCAGGTCACGCCGCCGGGGAACGGCTTCGACACCACCTGGGCCATCGACGACCAGAAGGCCCGCGACGACTACTTCTTCCGCGCGCCGCACGCGTTGTCGAAGGTGTCCAAGCACATCATCTCGGTGTTCTACGGCAGGGCGCCGTCCCACTCCTACTTCAGCGGCTGCTCCAACGGCGGCCGTGAGGGGCTGTTGCTGGCCCAGCGGTACCCGCACGACTTCGACGGCATCGTCGCGGCCGCGCCGGCGCCCTACTACAGCGCGCTGATCGGCTACCAGGCGTGGCTGGCGCGCAACACCATCCCGAACGAGAAGATCGTCCTGCTCCACGGCGCCGTGATGAGCGCTTGCGACGGCCTCGACGGGCTGGTGGACGGGCAGATCGAGGACCCCAGGCTGTGCGAGTTCGATCCGGGTTCGCTGGCACCGCGGCTGACCGACGACGAGGTCGCCCGCGTTCGCCGGCTCTACGCCGGGCCGACGGATGGCGGTGCCCGGCTCTACCCCGGCGGTCAGGCCTACGGGTCCGAGCTCGGCTGGACGTTCTGGCTGAACCCGACACCGGAGCTCGGTCAGGCGATCTCGGCGGGCCTGGCCGACAACGCGCTGAAGCACCTCGTCTACCCGATCGGCAAGCCGCACTCGTCGTTGGAGTCGTTCGAGTTCACCGTGCGCGAGTTGCGGCGCGTGGCTGTGGAGGCGGGGAAGGCCAACGCGCTGTCGCTGGACCTGCGCGAGTTCCGGCGGTCCGGCGGAAAGCTGGTCATCTGGCACGGCGCCGGTGACCAGGGCATCCCGTTCGAGGGCACCCTGGACTACTGGCAGCGGCTGACCGGTGGGAAGACGCCGGACTGGGCCCGGCTGTTCATCGTGCCGTCGATGTGGCACTGCGACGGAGGCGACACCCTGACCGGCTTCGACCCGTTCCGGTCGCTCGTGTCGTGGGTCGAGGGCGGTCAGGCGCCGTTCCGCGTCCTGGCCGTGGGACGGGACCAGGACGGCAACGTCGTGCGCACCCGGCCGGTGTTCCCGTACCCGCTGCGCGCCCGGTACGACGGGTCCGGATCGGTGGACGACGCCTCGAACTTCGGCCCGGCGCCGGGCTTCGGGTTCTCCGACCGGATCCGGTGGGCAGGTGAGTACCAGCACCACCTGCCCGGACCTGTCGCTCCCTAGCCAGCCGGACTGATTTCCCGGCCTAGCGGAACTTCTCCACCGCGGCGGCGATGGCCTTGTCCATGCTGTTGCCGTCCTTGGCCTGGTGGCCCGCGTCGTTCAGGATGACCAGCTCGGCGTCGGGCCACCGCTTGGCCACCTCCCAGGCGGTGTGCAGCGGGCCGCCGAAGTCGTTGCGGCCGTGGATGAGGATCCCGGGGATGCCCTTGAGCCTGTCGAGGTTGTCCATGACGTAGTCCGGTTCCAGGAACGCCTCGTTGGCCCAGTAGTGGGTCACGATCCTGGCCATCAGGTAACGGGTCGTCGGGTCCTCGTACCTCGTGCCGGTGAAGTCGTTGTCGCCGCCGGTCATGGTGGCCAGGTCCCACTTGTTCCAGTCCCACGCCGCTTTCTCGCGCGTCTTCTGGTCCGGGGAGTTCAGGAGCTTGTTGTAGGCCAGGGCCAGGTTGCCGTCCCGGTCCTCTTCCGGGACACCGTTCTGGAAGGCCTCGAAGTAGTCCGGGTAGAACATGCCCAGGCCCCTGGTGATCCAGGCGTGCTCCTCCGGGCGGGAGGTGGTCACCGCCGGGATGATGATCTCGCTGACCCTGTCCGGGTGCTGGATGGCGTAGGCCAGGACCAGGGTGGAGCCCCAGGAACCGCCTGCCAGCAGCCATTTGTCTATGTTGAGGTGTTCCCTCAGTTTTTCCGCGTCATCTATCAGGTGTTGAGTGGTGTTGTGCTCCATGCTTGTTTTCGGGTCGCTTGCTGGTGGCAGGCTCTTGCCTGCTCCCCGTTGGTCCCAGAGGACCAGGTTCCAGTGGGATGGGTCGAAGTCCTTGCGCCATTTCGGGTTTGAGGCTGCGCCTGGGCCGCCGTGGAAGATCACCGCTGGTTTTCCTGCCGGGTTGCCGCTTGCTTCCCAGTGGATCTGCTGGTTGTCGCCTACTTCGAGCATGCCTTGGGCGTAGGGCTCCACCTGTGGGTACATGGTGGTCAGGGTATTTGGGCTGGTCTGGTTCGGGCTTGGGGTTTTTTGGGTGGTTGGGTTGCGGTGCGCGGCCGGGCGGGTGGCTGGTTTGTGGGCGGCGAGCGTGCGTTGGGTGCTTCCCCCAGGGGCTCTGCCCCCGGACCCCCGGCAATCTGATCGGGGGGACCGCGCCGTCGGCGGGTTGATGGCACGCCTGTTGCTTTGGGCGGCTGCGCGTTTCGTAGTTTGGTTGCGTTGCGGTGGGGTCCCCGTCACGAGCCGCACCAGGAGCGGGCCACACCCG
>JASLAV010001127.1 GCA_030146905.1 Lentzea sp.
ACGAGCCCTTGAGCACCAGGTCGCCGAGCAGCAGACGGCCGGCCAGGTCGTTCTCCCGCCGCTCCGCGACGGCTGCGGGGACGCGCCGCCACGGTTCGTCCAGCCGCCCGCGCCGCGCCGCCCGCCTCAGCGACCCGTTCGGCAGCCACGCGAACAGCGCGGACACCACGAAGACGCCGAGCACGACCTTCGCCGCCGTGTTGCCGGGTGTCCCCGGTGCGAAGAAGGTGGCGGCCAGGGCGACGATCCCGACGATCGTGAGAACGTACTGGCCGACACTGGTGCGGGTCTCGGCGAGAGCGAGTCTGGTGGACCAGTCGTCCTTCGCGGGCACGTCCGTGCGCGGTTCCAGGTGGTGCAGCACCAGCCCCCCAGCTATGCCCCGGCGGCCACCTCGCGGATCAGGTTCGCGAGTTCCGACGGCCGTTCCAGGGGAAGCATATGTCCGGCATCGGCCAGGACGACCGAGGTTCCGCCGAACTTCACGGCATCGGTCTCCGGCACCAGGCGGTCCTCGTCCCCCACCACCGCGACGACGGTCCTCTCCTTGGCCACCATGAGTCCAGCCTCGCGGTCGTACCGGTCCACCGCCGGGCGGAACAACGCGATCGTGTCGGGCCAGTGCCCCCACACCATGTCGGCGGTCAGGTCCACGTCCTCGTCGGCGGGCTCGTCGCCGAACAGCCACCACCGCAGCCCGGCGGTCTTGGTCGGCTCGATCTTCTCCCGCACCGCCCGCACGATCGGCCCGAACGCCCGTTCCAGCTCCCGCACGAGCTTCCCGAGCGCCTTCGGCCACGCCAGCGACGTCTCGCTGGCCCCGCTCGCCGCCATCGACACGAACACGTTGCCCAGCACGCGCTGCTTGAACAGCCTGGGCCTGCGCTCGGCCATCGCGAGCGCCGCCATCCCGCCCATCGAGTGCCCGGCGATGACGACGTGCCCGTCCGGCACCGCCCGTTCGATCAGCTCCCCCAGGTCGTCACCGAGCTGCTCGATCGTGGCGGTCTCCTTGGTCGCGGCCGCCGAGCCGCCGTGACCGCGGTGGTCGTAGGCGATGACCTGGAAGTCCGTGCCCAGGTCGGCCACGACCTTGTGCCAGCTGCGGTGGTCGAGCGCGTACCCGTGCGCCAGCACGACCGTGACCGGTGCCTCGGGGTTGCCCGTGCGCACCACGTTGAGCTCGGTCCCGTCTTCCAGCCGCACCATGCGGAGTTCCTTTCGCCGTGTCGTCTGTTCGTCCTAACGAGACAACCCGGCGAAAGGACACGCTCCAGACCCTCAGCTGTTGCGCAGGAAACGGTCCAGCACGCGCACACCGAACTTGAGGGCGTCCACCGGCACGCGTTCGTCCACGCCGTGGAAGAGCCCGGAGAAGTCGAGGTCCGCCGGCAGCTTCAGCGGGGCGAAGCCGAAGTTGCGGATGCCGAGCTGCTGGAACGACTTGGCGTCGGTGCCACCGGAGAGCATGTAGGGCAGCACGCGGGCACCGGGGTCCTCCGCGATGATCGACGCCGTCATCGCGTCGACGAGCGCGCCGTCGAACGTCGTCTCCACCGGCGGCAGGCCGATCCACTCGCGTTCCACGTCCGGGCCGAGGATCTCGGCGAGCTCGCGGTCGAACGCCTCCTCGCGGCCGGGCAGGATCCGGCAGTCCACAGTGGCCTCGGCCGTCGACGGGATCACGTTGGCCTTGTAGCCGGCGGACAGCATCGTCGGGTTCGCCGTGTCGCGCAGGGTCGCGCCGATCATGCGCGACAGCGAGCCGAGCTTGCCGATCGAGCCCTCGACGTCGTCGTCGGGGAAGTCGATGCCGGTGATCTCGGTGACGCCGTCGAGGAACTCGCGCACCGACGGCCGGATGATCAACGGCCACTGGTGCTGGTCCAGCCTGGTCACGGCGGCGGCGAGCTTCGCGACCGCGTTGTCGCGGTGGATCATGCTGCCGTGGCCCGCGGTGCCCTTGACGCGCAGCTTGAGCCAGCGGATGCCCTTCTCCGCGGTCTCGACGAGGTACGCGCGGACGTCGTCCTTCAGCGTGATCGAGAAGCCGCCGACCTCGCTGATCGCCTCGGTGACGCCCTCGAAGAGCTCCGGCCGGTTCTCCACCAGCCACTTCGCGCCGTACAGGCCACCTGCCTCCTCGTCGGCGAGGAAGGCGAAGACGATGTCTCGTGGTGGCACGACGTTCTCGCGCTTGAAGTGCCGCGCCAGGGCCAGCGTCATGCCGACCATGTCCTTCATGTCGACGGCGCCGCGTCCCCACACGTAACCGTCCTGCACGGCACCGGAGAACGGGTGCACCGACCACTCGGAGGCGTCGGCGGGGACGACGTCGAGGTGGCCGTGGACGAGCAGCGCGCCACGGCCGGGGTCCGATCCCGCGAGGCGTGCGACCACGTTGCCGCGGCCCTTGGCGCCCGACTCGACGTAGGTGGTCTCGTAGCCGACCTCGGACAGCTTCTCCGCCACCCACTCGGCGGCCTCTCGCTCCCCCACGACCGTCGAGAGGTCACCCGTGTTGGTGGTGTCGATCCTGATCAGCTCGCTGACCAGTGTCACGGCCTCGTCTTCTGCCAGTGCCAGTGCGTTCCCCGTTGTGCTCACCCCGTCTTCCTACCATCCGTCAGAACACCGACCAGCCTGTGGACGTGGTGAAACGGTCCAGCGCGTCGACACCGGCGACGGAGTTGCCCCGCGCGTCGAGGCCCGGGCTCCAGACGCAGATCGCGCACCGACCGGGGACGACGGCGATGATGCCGCCGCCGACATCGCTCTTGCCGGGCAGCCCGACGCGGTAGGCGAACTGGCCGGCGGCGTCGTAGGTGCCGCAGGTGAGCATCACGGCGTTGACGCGCTTGGCGCCGCTGACGCCGAGCAGGCGGGTGCCGTCGTTGCGGACGCCGTGGCGGGCGAGGAAGAGGGTGGCG
>JASLAV010001163.1 GCA_030146905.1 Lentzea sp.
CCTCGCCGGAGCGGTTCCTGAAGGTCGAGCGGGACGGCACGGTGGAGAGCAAGCCCATCAAGGGCACCGCTCCTCGCGATCCCGACCCGGTCCGCGACGCCGCTGTCGCCGCCGAACTCGCGGCCAGCGCCAAGACCCAGGCCGAGAACCTGATGATCGTCGACCTGCTGCGCAACGACCTCGGCCAGGTGTGCCGGATCGGCAGCGTCGACGTCGACCCGTACATGGCGATCGAGAGCTACCAGACGGTGCACCAGCTCGTGTCCACCGTCCGCGGAGTGCTCAAGCCGGGGGTGAGCGCGATCGACGCCGTGCGGAACTGCTTCCCCGGCGGTTCGATGACCGGGGCGCCGAAGCAGCGCACGATGGAGATCATCGATCGGCTGGAGACCGAGGCGAGGGGCGTCTACTCCGGTGCGCTCGGCTACTTCGGCCTGTCCGGTGGCGCCGACCTGAACATCGTGATCCGCACCGCGGTCCGGGTGGACGACGACCTGAGCATCGGTGCGGGCGGCGCGATCGTGCTCGACTCCGACACGCGCGAGGAGTACGAGGAGATGTTGCTCAAGGCCTCGGCACCGCTTCGTGCCTACCGCGCTCCCGTGGTGTCGGACGCCGGTCGGGTGGCTCGGTGAACGCCGAACCCGACCATGCCGGCCGCTGGTGGTGGGACGAGCGCGGCGCACGGCTGACACCGGCGGAGGACTCGGGCGGGTTGCAGGTGGCTGACTCGTGGCTGGTGCACGACGGCCGCGTGCGGGGGTTGGACCGGCACGCCGAACGGTTCCGCGAGGCATGCGCCCGGCTGTTCGAGGTCCCTGCCGAGCTGACCACCCGCTTCCTGCGCGCCGCCACCGAGCGGCTGCCCGCCACCGGCCGGTGGTTCCCGCGCGTGGAGCTCGTGCGCGTCGAGCGGCAACTGCGCTTCCGGTTGTGGTTGAGGCCTGCGCCGCCGGTGACCGACACCGTCCGGTTGTGGCCCAACGGGGTCCTCGACCGCCGGCGACAGCCCGACGTCAAAGGCGTCGACCTGGACTACCTGCTCAAGCTGCGCGCTTCCGCCGTCACCGCGGGTGCCGACGAGGCGGTCCTGCTGTCCTCGGCGGGCCATGTGCTGGAGGGGGCGACCACCAGCATCGTCTGGTGGCGCGGGAGGACGCTGTGCGGTCCTCCGCCCGGTCCGGGGTTGTTGCCAGGGGTCACCAGGGCGCTGCTCACGGAGGTCGCGGTCGCCGCGGGGCATCCGGTCAGCGCCGAGCTGGCCGTTCCGGCCGACCTGTCCGGCTTTCCGGTGTGGACGGTCAACGCCTTGCACGGAATCCGTCCGGTGATCGCGGGACTGGGGCGGTGCACCAGCACGGACCTGGCCGACGCCGGACGCTGGCGGACGCGTCTGCGGGCGCTGGCCGTTCCGGTGGGCCCCGGCCTCGTCCCAGCGGAGAGCACGCGAAAGGAGCACTCTGATGTCCAGCCGATCAGTTGACGAAAAGCCCAGCTACGAGCGCGACCTGCTTGCCCAGCTGGCGCAGCGCTGGGGGAGGCGGGTAGCGGTCAAGAAGGACGAACTGGATCTCGACGGCCACTTCGACCCGCTGATGCCGGACTTCCCGGAAGAGCTGGTCCCCGTGTTCGCCCTGCCCGGTGCCGAGAAGCTCGACCGCGACGCACGGGAACGCATCATGTCCGCCGCGTGGATCGCCTACAACGCGAAGACCGCGGCGATCGAGGACGAGATCATCCTTCCCGCCTGCCGGTTGATGCTCGACGAGCGGATCCCGGTCCGCCGCGACGACGTGGCGGTTTCGGCGCTGCACCAGACGATCATCGACGAGCACTACCACATCCTGATGTGCCACAACGCCGTCGGCGTGACCCGGCGGCGCAGGGAACTGGAGGACGTGCGGTTCTCCCCGGACGTCTGGTCGGTCGTGCAGGGCCTGAAGGAGGCCAGGACCGGGCTGTCGGGGTTCGAGCTGGACCTGGTCGAGATCGCCTTCTCGCTCGCGGCCGAAACCACCATCAGCGGGTTCTTGTCCACGCTGGCCTCGGCCGAGGGAATCCAGCCGATGAACAGGATCACCACGGACATGCACCGCCGGGACGAGAGCGGCCACGCGGTGGTGTTCCGGGAGCTGACCGGTTCGCTCTACCGCGGTCTGGACGGCGGTGGGCAGGAGTTGTTCAAGGACGCGCTCGTGCAGGGGCTGACGGCGTTCCGCGCCGCGGACTTCGAGCCGTGGGTGGACGTCGCCGCTGCCGGCGGGTTCGAGATCGAACCGGAACAGCTGGCCGACTGGGCGCGCTCACGGCCCGTCCCCGCACGGGACACCGGACCGTTGCAGCTCCTGCTGGACGACCTGGGCATCAGCCACGACCTCGTCGAGATGACCCATGTGCACAGGCCTCGCTGATCGTCGGCCGAGACCGTCCCGCATGGACAAACGAGAAAGCCGACGGAGATCATGTTCGCACTGACCGACGACCAGCAGGACATCGCGCGCACGGCCAAGGAGTTCGCCGACGAGCACCTGGCACCGCACGCGATCGCTTGGGACGAAGCGAAGTTCCTCCCGGTAGACACCCTGCGCAAGGCCGCGCAGCTCGGAATGGGCGGTGTCAACGTACGTGAGGACGTCGGCGGATCGGATCTGTCCAGGATGGACGGTCTGCTGGTGTTCGAGGCGCTGTCCACCGGATG
>JASLAV010001180.1 GCA_030146905.1 Lentzea sp.
CACTCCACGACGCGGTCGTACGCGGGCCGGTGGGCGGGGTCGACGAGCATCAGCGGGTAGTCCGACAGCACGATGCCGTCGCGCGGGTAGACGATCTCCAGCGGTTCGGCCAGACGCCCGGAGGCGTTCAAGGACAACAACTCCGACTCGTGCGCGACCAGTCCGTCCACATCGGACCGGCGGGCGAACTCGCCGGCGGGGTCCGGCACGTCGAACGCACGCCCGGCGAGGAACCCCTGCAGGCGGTCACAACTCACGTCCTCGGGCCGCAACGGCGCTCCGGTTCCCGCGGCCGCCGTCGCGACGCCGATCAACGCGGCCATGCCGCCGCCGGACACGCGCGGATCGGCCATGCCGTACCGGAACTGACCGAGCGCGGCCCGGTCCGCGACGTCCGCCCATGTCGGCCGTTCGCCCAGCACGGCCCGGCTGCCGCGCTTCACCCCGAGCACCACCGGCGACGTCATGACGCTCGACGCCAGCTCCGGCTCGGCACCCCGAAGCCGCAGGAACCTGGTGGTGGACAACCACGCCAGGTCGAACCCGGCGAGCGACCTGCTGGCCTCGACCGTGCCGCGGTGCTCCACCGCCAGCTCGACCCCCGTGGCCTTCCTCAGCTCCGCCAGCACCGGACCGAGATCGGCCAGTTCGCTGCTCGCCAGCACCGTCAACCGGACCGGTGGCGGCGTGCTCGACGTGCACGCGGTGACCAGGAGCAGCAGAACTGCTGCCAGCACCCTCATTTGCACTCGCCGACGACGTCGAGCATCCGCTCGAACAGCTCCGCCTTGGGCAGCTGCACCCGGCCCGCCTCACCGGCCGGCGGTTCGGGCAGCCCGCGCCCGGAGATGTAGCTGCCGAAGTCGTTGCCGCTCTCCCCGTTCCAGCCCAGCGAGTGGAAACCGAGCTCGACCGCGCGCTGGCGCAGTTCCGGGTCGTTCATCATCAGCTCGCCGATCCGGTCGCCCTCCGGCGTGAACGAGATCAGCTCGGGTGTGCTCTGGTGCTGCTTCGTCGGGTAGAGCAGCACGCGTTCGGAGTCGACGGTCTTCTGCCGCAGCTGGTACGCGATGTACTGGTGCTCGTAGATCACCGCGATGACGGCGTGCGTGCGGCCCTCCGGCACGAAGTACTTCGGGGCCATGTCCTCACCGGCCTGGCCCTGCGCGTCGACGTACGGTTTGACCTCCCGCGCCAGCTTCTCCGCGGCATCGACGGTCTGCGGCGGTTCGTCACCGAACGCGGTGGCGAAGAACCCGACGAGCGTCGCGCCCGAGTAGGCCTTGCACGGATCCGGCGACTGCACGATGACCCGGTTGCCGTTGGTCAGGCCGAGTTCGTTCCAGCGCTTGCCCTCGTCGGCCAGCTCCTTGAGCCTGGCCATGTCGAGGTTGTAGTAGAGCGGCTTCTCGCTCGAGTCGTGCGGCTTCGCGACCCCCGCCTGCTTCAGCGCTTCGGCGTACTCGCGGAACGTGGCGAGCACGACCGGGGTGAAGAACGGCCGGTACGGCACGACGTGCTTGCCCGCGCGGCGCGTCTTCACGTGCTCGTTCGCCACGTGCCCGGACGGGAACACGAAGTGGTACGAGTCGAGGTCGGGCTTGCCCGCCAGGTCGCGCGAGCCGATCGGCGTCACGTGCACCTGGTAGCCGCGCGCCATCAGGATGCGCTTGACCTGCTCGTCCTGGAAGAAGTCGCGCTTGGACGCGAACAGCGCCCGCACCACCGTCACAGAACGGAACGGGCCGGTGACGTGCCCCGAAACGAGCAACACCACCAGCCCGGTCACGAACACCGCCAACGGCGGGACGAACCACAGCAGGAACCGTCTTCGCGGGTCGACGACCTTGAACTCGGGCTCCCGCACGGCTCCCCCTGGAGTCAGACGATCACGGCACCACCGTCGACGACGAGCGTCTCGCCGGTAACGTAACCGCCCGCGGGGGAGGCCAGGAAGACCACGGCGGCGGCGAGTTCCTCCGGATCACCCATCCGCCCGGCCGGCAGCGAGGCCCGCATCTTCTCCAGGTACCCCGGCGGGTACTGGTCGGTCATCTCGGAAGCGAAGAAACCGGGGCAGATCGCGTTGACGCGGATGCCCTTGCGCCCGGTCCACTGCTGCGCCAGGTCGCGGGTCAGGCCGAGCAGGCCCGCCTTCGACGCCGAGTACGCGGCCTGCGGGATACCGCCGGTCACGAGGCCCAGCACGCTGGAGATGTTGATGATCGACCCGCCGGACTTCATGACCGCCGCGGCCGCCTGCGCCATCCAGTACGCGCCGTTGAGGTTCACGTCCATCACGCCGAGGAACTCCTCCGGCGTCTCCCGCGAGGCCGGCACCGCCGACGCCACGCCCGCGTTGTTCACCAGCACGGCGACCGTGCCGAACTCGGCCGCGGCCCGCGCGACCTCGCGGCAGTCGTCGGGCTGCGACACGTCCGCCTGCACGACGAGGGCACGACGGCCGGTGGCCTCGACCAGAGAGGCCGTCTCCTTCAGCCGGTCCGCACGACGGGCCGCGAGCACGACGTCCGCGCCCGCCTCCGCGAGCGCCTTGGCGAACGCGACACCGAGACCGGAGGACGCGCCGGTCACGATCGCGACCTTCCCGTCCAGGCGGAACTTGTCCAGGATGCTCACTAAGAAAGCCTTTCCAAGATGATCGCCATGCCTTGACCGCCACCGACGCACATCGTCTCCAGCCCGAACTGGGCGTCGCGGGCCCGCATGCCGTTGATCAGCGTCGTCATGATCCGCGCGCCGGTCGAGCCGAACGGGTGGCCGAGCGCGATGGCGCCGCCGTGCACGTTCAGCTTGTCGATGTCGATGCCCAGCGCGCGCTGCGAACCGAGCACCTGCACCGCGAACGCCTCGTTGATCTCCACCAGGTCGATGTCCGAAATGGACAGACCGGCGTGGCCGAGCGCCTGCTTCGTGGCGTCGACCGGACCGAGGCCCATGATCTCCGGCGACAGCCCGGACACACCCGTGGACACGATGCGCGCCAACGGGGTCAGCCCGAGCTCGCGTGCCCGCACGTCGCTCATGATCACGACTGCGGCGGCGCCGTCGTTGAGCGGGCAGCAGTTGCCGGGCGTGACGGTGCCCTCCGGCCGGAACGACGGCTTGAGCGCCGAGACGGCCTCGTACGTGACACCGGCGCGAGGGCCGTCGTCCGCCGACACCACGGTGCCGTCGGGCAGGACCACCGGCGTGATCTCGCGGGCGAAGAACCCGTCCGCGATCGCCTTCTCCGCGAGGTTCTGCGAGCGGACGCCGAACTCGTCCTGGTCGTGCCGGGAGATGCCCATCTGCGTGGCGACGTTCTCGGCCGTCTGCCCCATCGAGATGTAGTAGTCGGGCAGCTTGCCGTCCAGGCGCGGGTCGGTCCACGGCGTGTTGGAGGCGGCCGTGTCGAGCGTCCGCTGCTGCGCCTCGTCGAACAGCGGGTTGGACGACGGCGCACCGGAGTGCATGTACCGCGACACGCACTCGACGCCGGCGGAGATGAACGTGTGCCCCTCCCCGGCCTTGATCGCGTGGAACGCCATCCGCGCGGTCTGCACGGACGACGCGCAGAACCGGTTGACGGTCGTGCCCGGCAGCGTGTCGTAGCCGAGCTGCACGGCCACGCGGCGCGCGATGTTCTGCCCGTGCTCGTCCTGCGGTTCGGCACAGCCGAGGTGCAGGTCGGTGATCCCGGTGTCCGGCAGGTCCTTCAGAGCCGCCGAGATCACCTGCGCCGCCAGGTCGTCGGGGCGCAGCGAGACGAGCGATCCCTTGCGGGCACGGCCGATCGGCGACCGGGCGGTGGAGACGATGACTGCTTCAGCCACAAGACACCCCTTACAGGCCGAGGTCGCGGCCGATGAGTTCCTTCATGATCTCGTTGGAGCCCGCCCAGATCTTCGTGACGCGGGCGTCCATCCACGCGCGGGCGACGCGGTACTCGGTCATGTAGCCGTAGCCGCCGTGCAGCTGCACGCAGGCGTCGATGACCTCGTTCTCGATGTCGGCGCTCCAGTACTTCGCCTG
>JASLAV010001258.1 GCA_030146905.1 Lentzea sp.
CGTGCGTGCGCTCGGGCTGGTGCTGGTGGAGTGCCTGACAGGACGCCCGCACCGGCGGCCGCAGGTGCCGGACGACCTGCCGTTCGACCTCAAGCGGCTGCTGGCGGCGATGATCTCGCCGTTCGCCGCTCAGCGCCCGACGGCACTGGAATGCGCCAGGGCGTTGCCGATGGTCACCCCGCCGACCCTCGTGACGCCGCTCCCGCGCCGGTCGCGAGGGTCGTTCCTCTCCGCTACCGCCTAGTCCTTCTCGGACTCCCGGTGCCCCCGCAGCGATCCGGGGTGCGCCTTGGCCGAAGGGTCGTTGCGCGTCTTGACGAGGCTCGCGACGGTCACGACGACCAGGATCGAGATGATCACGCCGAGGCTGAGCGGCGTCGGCACCTCTGGCACGCCGGCGGAGATGTCCACGTGCGCCCAGTGCAGGATCAGCTTGACGCCGATGAACGCCAGGATGACCGCGAGCCCGGCCGACAGGTACACCAGCCGGTCGAGCAGCCCCTTGACGAGGAAGAACAACGCGCGCAACCCCAGCAGCGCGAACGCGTTCGCGGTGAACACGATGTAGGGCACCTCGGTCACGCCGAACACCGCGGGGATCGAGTCGAGCGCGAACAGCAGGTCGACACCGCCGATCGCGACCAGCACCACGAACAACGGCGTGGCCATCCTCTTGCCCTCCGCACGCGTGAAGATCTTGCCGCCCACGTAGTCGTCGGTGACGGGCAGGAGCCTGCGGGCGGTCTTCACCACGACGTTGTTCTCGACGTCGGGATCCTCGTTCCGGTGCCGGAACAGCTGCACGGCCGTGTAGATCAGCAGCAGGCCGAAGAGCAGGAACATGAACGAGAACAACGACAGCAGCGTCGCGCCCACGGCGATGAAGATGCCGCGCATGACCAGCGCCAGCACGATGCCGAACGTCAGCACCTTGTGCTGGTGCTCCTCCGGCACCGAGAACGTGGTCATGATGATCACGAAGACGAACAGGTTGTCGACCGAGAGGCTCTTCTCGACGATGTAGCCGGCGAAGTACTCGGTGCCGGGCCCGCCGCCGTACGCGCTCGCGAACCACACGCCGAACCCGACGGCCACGAGGATGTAGAACACCGACCACAGCGTGGCCTCGCGGAACCCGACCCGGTGCGGGCGTGCCGCCGCGAGCACGAGGTCGACCGCCAGCAGCGCGACGATCACCCCGATCGTGACCGCCCACGTCAGTCCGCTGATCTCCAGCACAGAGCACCCCTTCGCCGCCCGGTTCGTCCGCATTGGACGTTACCGGGCGGCGTGGGCGCGTGCCGGGAGGCGGGCGGGCGCCGACTCGGCGACCACCCGAGGAGGTGTTACCTGGTCTCGAAGTCCGCCGTCATGACCCGGTCGAACCCGACCTCGCGCCGGTCACCGGTCAACGCGAGGCGCAGCACGGTGTGGATGTTCGCGCTGGACGTCCCGACGTGCAGCTCCACGTCACCGGTGTCCACCAGCCGCTGACCGGCACGCCCCGTGTAGGAGGTGAGGTCCGCGTGCAGCGCGGCCGTCACGGTCCGGGTCTGGCCGGGTGCCAGGTCCACCTTGACCGCCCCGATCAGCTGCCGCACCGGCCGTGCGATCTCGGCCACCGGGTCGTGCAGGTAGATCTGCACCACCTCGGCGGTCGGCACCTCCAGCTCGTTGCGCAGGACCACGTGCACCCGGCAGGTGCCGTCGGTCGGCCACTCGCGTTCCTCGCTGCCCACCGTCATCCAGGTGGCGGGTGCGTAGGAAAGACCGTGGCCGAACGGGAACAGCGGGGTCGGGTCCACGTTGCTGACCTCGCTGCGCGTGCCCAGCTTGGCGCTCAGGTACGTGGAGGGCTGGGTGGAACCGGCGCCGGGGAAGCTGATCGGGAGCCTGCCGGACGGGTTGACGCGTCCGCCGAGGACACCCGCGAGCGCCGCGGCGCCCTCCTCACCGGGGTAGAACCCGCACACGACGGCGGCGAGCCGGTCGGCCTGCCGCGACAGGTCGTATGGCCGGCCCGACAGCAGCACGAGGACCACCGGCATGCCGGTGCCGAGCACCGCCTCCAGCAGTTCCTCCTGCCGTCCTGGGAGGTTCAGGTCGGCGGCGTCGCAGCCCTCGCCGGAGGTGCCCTTGCCGAACAGCCCGGCGTGGTCGCCGAGCACCACGACGCAGACATCGGCCTGACGGGCGGCCTCGACGGCCTCGGCGATCTCGTCGTCGGTGCCGCCGAGCACGGGACATCCGCGCGCGAACACCACGTCGTGGTCCTCGCGCAACGCGTCCAGCACGGTGCGGACCTCGATGCCCATCTCCGCGTCGGGGTGGTGCACGCCGACGTGCAGGGGGAACGAGTAGCAGCCCATCATCGCGCCCGCCTCGTCCGCCCGCGGGCCCACGACGGCCAGGCGCTTGCCCGCCAGCGGCAGCACGCCGTCGTTCTGCAGCAACACGACGGAGCGTTCGGCGAGCTCACGGGCGATGGCGCGCGACGCGGGGTCGTCGAGGTCCACGCCCGTCTCGGCAGCGGGGGAGTAGCCGGGGTCGAGCAGGCCCAGCTCGAACTTCTGCGCCAGCACCCGCGTCAGCGCCCGGTCGATCAGCGCCATGTCCACCCGGTTGGCGGTCAGCCCTTCGAGCAGCGGCTCTCCGAAGCAGTCCACCGTGGGCAGTTCGACGTCGATGCCTGCCGACAGCGCCTGCACGGCCGCGTCCTCGCGGTCGGCGGCGACGCCGTGCAGCTTGTGCAGGAACGCCACCGAGAAGTAGTCGGCGACCACGGTCCCGGTGAAGCCGTACTGGTCGCGGAGCCGTTCGGTGAGCAGCTGGGTGTTCGCGGCGGCGGGGACGCCGTCGATGTCGGCGTAGGAGTTCATCACCGAACGGGCGCCCGCCTTCAGCGCCATCTCGAACGGCGGCAGGATCACGTCGGCGAACTCGCGCGGCCCGATCGACACCGGCGCGTGGTTGCGTCCCGCGCGTGAGGCCGAGTAGCCGGCGAAGTGCTTGAGCGTCGAGACGACACCCGCCGACTCCAGACCGGCGACGTACGCGGAGGCGATGGTGCCGACGAGGTGCGGGTCCTCGCCGATGGTCTCCTCGATCCGGCCCCAGCGCAGGTCGCGGGCGACGTCCAGCACGGGTGCGAGGCCCTGGTGCACGCCGAGGCGGCGCATCGACTCGCCGATCCGCTCGGCCATGCGCCGCACCAGGTCCGGCTCGAAGCTCGCGCCCCAGCACAGCGGGGCCGGGTACACCGTCGCCTGCCACGCGGCCAGCCCGGTGAGGCACTCCTCGTGCACCACGGCGGGAATGCCGAAGCGGCTCGACTCGATGATCTGCCGCTGCGTGCGGGCGAGCGTGCGCGCACCCACCTCCGGCGCGATCGGCCTGGTGCCGAAGACTCGGGTGAGCTGGCCGATGCCGTCCCGGGTCAGCTCGTCGAAGTCCTGCGGTGCCACGGCGAACTCGTGCTGGTGCGGTGCCATCTCGCCGGCGGCGTCGATGCCGGCCCAGATGCCCTGCAGCTGCGCGATCTTCTCCTGCGGCGTCATGCGGGCGATGAGGTCGCTCACGCGTTCGGCCACGGGGGCGTGCGGGTTTCGCCAGACCTCTGCCGGCGTGGTGGCTTCTGTCGTCACTGGAACAACCTCACGAAGTCAGTGGGCGGGTCGACTGCCGGACGACCAGCTCGGTGCCCAGGGTGATGTGCGTGTCGCCGGGATCGGCGGCGTTGATGAGCCGCACGAGCAGCTCTACGGCGCGGTGGCCCATCTCCCGGATCGGCTGCTGCACCGTCGTGAGCGGAGGTGTGCACAGCGCGGACTCGGGGATGTTGTCGAAACCGACCACCGACAGGTCCTCCGGCACCCGCAGCCCCAGCTCGCGGGCGGCGTCGATGACGGCGATGGCGGTGGTGTCGTTGGCGGCGAACACGGCGGTCGGCCGGTCGGGGCCGCTCAGCAGCTCGCGTGCCGACGCGGCGGCCACGTCCGCCTCGTAGTCGCCGCGGCGGACCAGGGTCTCGTCCACCGGCAGGCCGGCGCTGGCGAGTGCCCCGCGGTAACCGGTTTCGCGCTGCTGGGCGGATTTCAGGTCCTCACGACCGGTGAGCATCGCGATCCGGCGGTGGCCGAGGTCGAGGAGGTGCTCGGTCGCGAGCCGGGCGCCGTGCAGGTTGTCGGAGTCGATGGTGGGCAGCGCCGCGCGTCCCGTGTGCGGGTCGACCGCGACGACGGGGGTGCCCGGCAGCCCTTCGAGGTCGACGGCGGGCGTGACCAGCACGGCGCCGTCGACGAGGGTGCCGCTCAACCGGGTGAGGTACCGCAGCTCCCAGCCCTCCGGATCACCCGTTCGGCCGCCCGCCGAGTACACGACGAGCTCGAAACCGGTACCGCGGATGGCATCCGCCGCGCCCTTGAGCAGTTCCGTGCTGAACGGCTCGATGTCGGCGACGAGGATTCCGATGACGTTCGTGCGGTGGTTGCGCAGGCTCTGCGCGACCAGGCTGGCCTCGTACCCGAGATCCTTGATCACGGCCTGCACCCGCGCGAACGTGTCGGCTGAGACGCCGTACCGCTGGTTGAGGACCTTGGACACGGTGGCTACCGAGACGCCGGCTTGAGCGGCGACGTCCTTGATCGTGACGCGTTGGCGTGGTGGCACCGGCTCAGGCTAGCCGTGTAAAACGTTATCGACAACGATTGACACGAGGCCCACCAGCGCGAGAGTCTCTGGCCCCAACACAGGCAGTCCAACTCGGCCGACGTCGTCAGGAGTGGACCCCCCATGCTTTCCAAGAAGCCCCTTGCGCTCTTCGCCGCCGCGGCGATCGTGCTCTCCGGGTGTGGTGGAGGCGGAGATGCCTCCACCGAAGGCCCCGTCACGCTCACCTGGTGGCACAACCGGACCACTGAGCCCATGAAGTCGAAGTGGCAGCAGATCGCCGACGACTTCCACAAGACCCACCCGAACACCTCGTTCACGATCGAACCGCTGCAGAACGAGCAGTTCCAGACCAAGGTTCCGCTCGCCCTGCAGGGCAACACCCCGCCGGACCTCTTCCAGCAGTGGGGAGGCGGTGCGCTCGCCGACCAGATGAAGTCCGGCAAGATCGCCGACATCACCCAGTCGTCGTCCGGCTGGATCGGCCCGCTCGGCAAGTACGCCGAGGGCTGGAAGGTCGGCGGCAAGCAGCTCGGCGCGCCGTACCTGATGCACGCGGTCGGGTTCTGGTACCGCAAGGACATGTTCACCGCCGCGGGGATCGCCTCGCCACCGACCACTTTGGACGACCTGAACGCGGCCGTCACGAAGCTGAAGGCGGCCGGCACGGTGCCGATCGCGCTCGGTGGCAAGGACCGCTGGCCCGACGCGTTCTACTGGGCCTACTTCGCGGTGCGCCAGTGCTCGGTCGACACGCTGAAGAAGGCGGTCGAGAAGACCGAGCTGACCGACCCGTGCTTCCTCAAGGCCGGCGAGAACCTCAAGGCCTTCCTGGACACCAAACCGTTCCAGGACGGCTTCGTCGGAACGCCCGCCCAGCAGGGTGCCGGCAGCTCGGCCGGTCTGCTCGCGAACGGCAAGGCGGCCATGGAGCTGCAGGGCGACTGGAATCCCGACGTGATGCAGGCGCTCACCGAGGACAAGGAGCTGAGCTCCAAGATCGGCTGGTTCCCGTTCCCGACCGTGCCCGGCGGGCAGGGAGACCCGAGCGTGCTGCTCGGCGGTGGTGACGGGTTCTCCTGCACCACCCGTGCGGCGCAGGCGTGCTCGGAGTTCCTGGGACACCTCGTCGGTGACGACGTGCAGAAGATCCTCGCCGAGACCAACTCCGGTCTGCCGGTGACCCCTGCCGGGGTGGCCGCGCTGAAGAGCGAACCGCACAAGACGATCGCCGAGGCCATGAACAAGGCGTCGCACCTGCAGTTCTACTTCGACACCGCCTTCCCGACCAAGGTCGGTCAAGCCCTGAACGACACCATCGCGAACTTCTTCGCGGGGCAGGGCGGACCCGACACCATCGTCAAGTCGGTGAGCGAAGCAGCAGCCGGGAACAAATGATGAGTGCCGCGATCACCACGCGGCCGCCGACCGCCCCCGTGCCGCACGCGC
>JASLAV010001263.1 GCA_030146905.1 Lentzea sp.
CACCCGTCCCTTGGGGCGGTAGGTCATCGCGGAGAGGGGCTGTCGGAGCCGACGCTCATCCGTTCGGCCCGACTTTGATCCCGTGGTGGCGCGTGATCGTGAGGACGAGTGACAACTTCGTTGTCGGTCTCAGTCTGTGGCCGGAGTTGTGCTAAGCGGGGCTGGGGCCACGGTGCGCGCTCTCGTGCCGCTGAACCGGCACCGGCTGCTGTCGATCCGATGTGGACTCTTCGTGTCGTCCATTCGTGTCGGATTCTTCCTGGATGATTTCCTGCCGTCGGCGGCGTTCCTGTTGTCGCGGGTGGTCTGGTGGCTCTGCTGAAGCCCGGTCTTTCGCCACCGGAATGCGCGCGCTCTTCGCATGATGCCTTGGAATCCTCCCCGCATCGGCCAAGAACCGGCCAAGTCGCGACGGCATGCTCAAGCCTCGCGTACGTCGAGCATCAGCGGTTCCACGTCGTCCTGCACGACCGTGAGCCGCTGGAGTCGTGGGCGAGCGTCGGCTGGAAGGCTGGCAACGGCACAACGGCCACGCCGACCTGATCCGCGAAGCGATCGACGGCCGGATCGGGAAGTGACCACCGGCGATCGCCAATCGAGACGGAGGTCGTCCAGGAGCCGATCTCCTGACAGCCTGTCGCGGATCGGTTGCGTTACCTGTCTGCGCGGAAACGTTGACCGACCGCAGTCAGGAGAACATGTGAACAGGATCCGCAAGTCCGCAGCCATCGGCGCGGTGGTCGCCGCCGCCGCTCTGGCCGTCGTGGGAACGCCCGCAGCGCAGGCCGGCCCCGCACCGTGGTGCACCAGCAGCGATCTGGTGATCAAGGCCTACGACGTGCACCCGAAGGGGACTGAGATCAAGCGGCACGCCATCGTGTTCACCACCGCTGAGGACGTTACCTGCACGATCGGCGGCACTCTGGGCAACGTGCGGTTCCTCGACGCCAAGGGCGCGGACATGAACGTCCCGTCGGCCAATGGCCAAGGCGAGTACCGCGAGGTGACGGTCCGCGGGACGTTCGGGCCCGTCGCCTATGTGAGCTCCTTGACCAAGGGCCCGCAGGTGACCCCCGCATTCGTCGAGTTCGACCTGCCTGGCCAGAAGGGCAGCCGTGGTGACCGGGTCACCACCGCGTGGCCGTCGTGGCTCGGAGTGAAGGTGAGCATTCAGAACATCGGCTTGCCGGTGAGCTGACCACTGATTCGTGCGACCACCGCATTGGTGTGACTGAAACCCTGGAAGTGGCGACACCGACCTCCGGATCGCCGTTTTCGGGCGGCTATGGCCGGTTGGCGAGGTGTCGCTGCCAGGTGTTGACCAGCCAGTCGTCTCGTCGACCACGGCCTTGGTTCAACGGGGATGCGTGCGCTGCGCGCGCATCACGTAGAAGGCCTCGGCCTGAGCGTGAACGGGAGGGAACGTCGCCCAGCCTCCGGCCAGAGGATCGGGGCGGCGGTTCTTCGATGGCACCTGGCGTCGCCGCGCACAACTCCTGAGGAGGGCGCGCGATGAACGCCCTGTGCAGCTGTGGCCTGGCATCAGCTGATGCCAGGCCACAGTCTTTTGTCACCCGTGCGCTGTCGGCATCGGCGGTAGCCGATCATGTTGTCCGCGGCCAGTTCGTCCTGGACGTGTTCGCGTGCTTGTGGACGGTGACCTCGCCGCATACGAGATCGGTGGACGTCGGCTCGTCGTTCGGTGCGGACGCGGAGTCGTCGGAAGCATTTGAGCCAGGCGAAGGTGCGTTCGACCGGCCATCGGACTGCGCCGAGGCCGGAGCCGTGTTCGACGCCGTGGCGGGCGATGACGGGTGTGATTCCGCGGTGGCGGACCAGGCGCCGGTACATGTCATGGTCGTAGCCGCGGTCGGCGTGGATCCGCCGTGGCCGGCGGGGTGGTTTGCCGATCAGTCCGCGGATCGGCGGGATGGCGTCGATGAGCGGGATCAGTTGGGTGACGTCGTTGCGGGCCCGCCGGTGAGTGTGACGGCCAAGGGGATGCCGGTGGCGTCGGTGATCAGGTGATGCTTGGAACCAAGCTTGCGGCGGCCGACCGGGCTTGGTCCGTGTGGTCCCCCTTTGAGCGCACGCCGGTGGGTAGCCGGTTCCAGCCGATGCCGGTGCGCACCGCGTAGAGGATGCCTTCCAACGCGGCCCGATCATCGGCACGTCTACGACCCGGATAGCGGAAACGCCTCGGGCACATCGGATCAACGGTTCCAGCCGAGCCCACAGCTCGTCGGTCAAGACCTCCTCACGCACACCGTGATCGTGGAATGTCCTGTCCCGCAGGCAAAGCCGACACGCCAGCTCATTCTGAACTGATCACTTAAGGGAGAAGGTCGCGCCGCCTGCCGCAAATTCCTGATCGCTTGTCGCAGATCCGCGTGGCGAGGTCACGGCAACAACGCGTGAGTTCGACAGCGAGGCGGCAGTGAGGCGTGCGATGCGGTTCGCGATCTCGCCATGAAAGCCGCGAAGGACAGCAACGCATCGCTGTGTCCGCAGCGGCCGACTTGGCGCTGGTCGCCGCGAGCGCGCCGCGTCCACCGGCGGAGGTCTGGGCCCGCCGGTGGACGCATCGACCGAGTGACGACCCCTATTCGGTGAACATGGTGAACGAACGCATCTGGTCGAAGCGCTTCGCGGCGAGATCATCGAACCTGATCAGGAAGCATCCGTAGTAGAACTCGCCGTTCGTGGGGAACTGGGCGAGCGGCACCCATTCCTGGATCAACCGGTGCTCCTCTTCGCCCTGCAGG
>JASLAV010000055.1 GCA_030146905.1 Lentzea sp.
CCGATGAGTGACAAGAACGTCCCCTCCGGTGCGGACGAGCCGCGCGCCGGAGTCGAGCAGACGCGGCGCGAACTCGGTGACACCGTGGAAGCGCCGACGGACAAGGCGAACGCACCCGGAAGGGTCGAGGACAAGGGGCACGAGGGAGTGGACACGGTGAAGCAGACCGCCGCGCAGGCCAAGAAGGCGGCCGCGGCGACGGCTGAGAAGGCCACCGACGCCGCGGGCAAGGCGGGCGGGAAGATCGACGAGGCCGGCACCGCCGCAGCCGAGAAGACGGGCGTGGCGGAGCAGACCGCCGCGGCCCGCGAGAAGGCGACCGTCGTGGCCGCGCAGCTGGGTGAGAAGGCGACCCAGGTCGGCCAGAAGGCCGGCGCGGTCGCAGGCCAGGTCGGCGAGAAGGCGACCGTCATCGCGGGCCAGGTCGGCGAGAAGGCCAGTGTCGTCGCCACGCAGGTCGGCGTGACCGCCATCCAGGCGGTCGAGGCGCTGCCCGAGCCCGTCCAGCAGCGCGTCCAGCAGGGTGTCCAGCAGGCCCGCCAGCACCCCGCGGTGGTCGCGGCCGGTGCGGCGGCGGTCGTGCTGCTGCTGTGGAAGCTGCTGCGGCGAGGGCGGTGAACACGAACGCCCACCAACCGTTGGGCGTGTTGTAAGAGCTGAGCATCGGCACCAAAAGCACCTCGCCCCAGCAGCAGCGCTGCTGGGGCGAGGTGCTCGAAGGCGATCAGGCTACGGTTCGTCTCGCCCTCGCCGACGAGGAGCGAAATGGTTCAACGGACCGTCGGCCGGAAGCCAGCAGCCGCATGCCGTTGAGCGCCACGAGGACGGTCGATCCTTCGTGACCTGCGACGCCGAGGGGGAGCGGCAGCGTTCCGAACAGGTCCCACGCCGACAGCACCACGATGAACGTCCCGGCGATCGCGAGGTTGGCGATCACGACCCGCCGGGCGCGGCGGGCGAGCGTCACCACCGCCGGAACCACCGTGAGGTCGTCGCCGACCACCACGGCGTCGGCGGTGTCCACGGTGAGCGCGGAACCTCTGCGCCCCAACGCGATGCTCGCGTGCGCGGTCGCGAGCGCGGGAGCGTCGTTCACGCCGTCGCCGACGAACAGCACGTTGCCGCTCATCTCCCGCACTGCCCGCACCTTGTCCTGCGGCAGCAGACCCGCGTGCACCTCGGTGATGCCCACGGCGGAGGCAACCCGTTGTGCCGCGGCGTGGTTGTCGCCCGTCAGCAGGGCAGGGCTACGTCCGGTGAGTGCGGTCAGTTCGCGCACCGCGGGGTGGCTTGACGGCCGGACCTGGTCGGCCAGTTCGACGACGGCGACCTGGCGGTCGTCCACGACGACCTCGACCGCGGTGTTGTGCTCGGAGTCGTGGCGCCGCACGACAACCGAACGTCCGGAGACCCGCGCGGTCACGCCCACGCCCGGTGTCGCCTGGAAGTCCGCGGCCGTGGGAAGCCGGAGTTCTCGTCGCCGTGCCTCGGCCGCGATGGCCCGGCCGATCGGGTGCTCGCTGAACTGCTCGGCCGCCGCGGCCAGTGCGAGCGCCTCGTCCTCGTCCTGCTCGGTGACGATGCCGACGACCTGGGGCGTGCCTTCGGTGAGCGTGCCGGTCTTGTCGAACGCCACCGCGCTGACCGTACCGAGCTGTTCCATCGCCACCGCGGACTTCACGAGCACACCGCGCTTGCCCGCGTTCGCGATCGCCGCCAGCAACGGAGGCATGGTCGCCAGCACCAGCGCGCACGGCGAGGCCACGATCATGAACGTCATCGCCCGCAGCAGCGTGGGTTCGAGCGCCGCGCCGAACAGCAGTGGCACCGTGAACAAGGCCAGGGTCGCGATCACCACGCCGATCGAGTAGCGCTGTTCGACCTTCTCGATGAACAGCTGCGTCTTCGCCTTCGTGGCCGAGGCCTGCTCGACCATCGTGACGATCCGGGCGATCACGGAGTCCTCCGGCTCACGGGTGACTCGCACCCGCAGCACGCCGGTGCCGTTGAGAGAGCCCGCGAAGACCTCGTTCCCGCGTTGCTTGGGCACCGGTAGCGGTTCACCGGTGATGGAGGCCTCGTCCGCCTCGCTGCCCCCGTCGACCACCTCGCCGTCCGCGCCGATCCGCTCGCCTGGCCGCACGAGGATCTCGTCACCGATCCGCAGCGACTCCGCGTCCACCTCCCGTTCACGGCTGTCCGGCAGGAGCAGGCACGCGCGCTGTGGCGCGAGATCGAGCAGGCCGCGCACCGAGTCGGCGGTGCGCTGGGTCAGCACGGCCTCGAGTGCGCCGGACGTCGCGAAGATGACGATCAGCAGGCCGCCGTCGACGACCTGTCCGATGGAGGCGGCGCCGATCGCCGCGACGACCATCAGCAGGTCGACGTCGAGGGTGCGTTCACGCAGCGCCCTGAGTCCGGCGAGGGCGGGTTCCCAGCCGCCGGCGAGGTAGCAGGCGAGCAGCAGCGTCCACCACGTCCACGGCGCCGTGCCCACGAGTTTCGCGCCGACGCCGAGCAGGAACAGCGCCGTGGCCGCGATGGCCCAGCGGACTTCGGTGATCGCGAAGGGAGAGCGCCTGGGAGCCGGTGTTCGGTGCGGGCTGTCGATGAGGAACGTCGAAGTCACGCAGGGCACCATACAGGAACATCTGAAGACCTCTTCATGTGTTCACTGAGTAAGATGCTGCCATGGGTCACGGAGTCGAGGGCAGGACCACACCGCCGGCGCAGCTGGACGCCGAGTCGGCGGCGACGGTGGCGGCCACCCTCCAGGCGCTCGCGACGCCGAGCCGCCTGCGGATCCTGACCCGGTTGCGGCACGGCGCCTGTTCGGTCGGCGAGCTCGC
>JASLAV010000011.1 GCA_030146905.1 Lentzea sp.
GCGGTGATCAGGGCGGCGTTGCCGTTCATGGAGAACGGGCGCGTGGTGACGGTCGCGTCCACGCTCGGGCTGCGCGCCGTCAGCGACGCGACGGCCTACTGCGCCTCGAAGTTCGGCGTCGTCGGCTTCACCCGCGCGCTCGCCGCCGAGACCGCCGGCCGGATCGGCGTCACGCTCGTGGTGCCCGGCGGCATGCGGACGAGCTTCTTCGACGACAGGACCGAGCAGTACCGGCCGAAGGACCTGGAGAAGCTGAACCCGCCGGACCGGGTGGCCGCGGCGATCGTGTTCGCGCTGAGCCAGCCGGAGAACTGCGAGGTGCGGGAGCTCGTCGTCGCCCACGCCGAGGAACCGTCTTGGCCGTAGACCGTGTCCGGCGGGTCTCGTCCGCGAGTGTGGCGGACGAGACCCGCCGGTCCGGTTCCGGATGAGCCGTTCCGGGTAGTGGAACGGGATGACCGGTGCCGAGCAAGAGCTGGAAGAACTGGACCAGGACTCGCTGCACGACAGCGAGGCGTTGCCGACGCGGAGACCGAACCACCTGGTCATCGCCGCCAGCTTGACCGCGCGCGGAGGACTTCTCTGGTTGCCCGTCGCGGGTCTGCTCGCCTTGGCCGGCAGGCGGCGCGCAGCGAAACGCGCCCTCACCGCGGCGGTGGTCGCGATGCCGATCGGGCACCTGGTCAGCCTGGTGGTGCACCGCCGCAGACCGCAGGCCGCGGCCATGCCCGCGCGTCGTGCGCTACCGGAACACCCTGACTCGTCGTCCTTCCCGTCCAAGCACGCGGTGACGGCCGCCGCGTTCGGCACCGCCACCGCGCTGGTGGACCCGGAAGCCGCCGTGTGCGTCACGCCCGTGGTGCTGCTGGTCGCCTACAGCCGCCTCAGGACCCGTGTGCACTGGCCGACGGACGTCCTGGGCGGCTTGGCGATCGGTGCGCTGGTCGCGCTGGCTCAGGCGGGTGCCGGGCGCTCCGCCAGGGCCAGGGCGACCGCGTGGAGGTTGGTGGCCATGGTGCGGCCGGTGTTCTCCGGCCACTCGTGACCCTCGGTTCCGACGCCGGGCGAGCTCGCCGGTGCCGGACTCGTCAGGGCTGCCTCCACTTCTCGTCGGCGAGCATCCCACTGGCCTGCGGACCCATCAGGGACATCCCGCCGTCCACCACGAAAGAGGCGCCCGTGATGTAGGAGGCGGCGGGTGAGGCGAGGAACGCCACCACCGCCGCGACCTCGTGGGCAGCGCCCGGCCTGCCGAGCGGCACGCCGGGACGGGACTGGGTGTGCGGGTCGACGTCCTCCTGGCCCGTCATCGGCGTCGAGATCTCGCCGGGTGCCACGGAGTTGACGGTGATGCCGTGCTCGGACAGTTCGAGCGCGAGCACCTCGGTCAGCGCGCCGAGGCCGGCCTTGGCCGCGCAGTACGGCGCGGCACCCACCCGCGGCAGGTGCTCGTGGACGGAGGTGATGTTGATGATCCGGCCGCCGCGCCCCGCGTCGATCATGTGCTTGGCCGCGCGCTGGCAGCACAGGAACGCGCCGTCCAGGTCGACCGACAGCACCGACCGCCAGGTGTCGAACTCCATGTCCATGACCTTCTGGCTGCTGCCCGTGCCGGCGCAGTTCACCAGGACGTCGATCCCGCCCAGCTCCTCGGCGAGCTCGTCGACGGCGGCGGCCGCGGTGGGCAGGTCGGTGAGGTCCAGCTGCCGCACGGCACAACGGGCGCCTGTCGCGCGCACTTCGTCCGCTGTTCGCGCGGCTCCGTCGGCGTCTTCGTGGTAGGTGATGCCGACGTCGACGCCGGCGCCCGCCAGCGCGACGGCGATGGCCTTGCCGATGCCGGAGTCCGCTCCGGTCACGACGGCGTGGAGGGAAGCACTCATGAGACGCGAGTACCCATGGGAGTCGCGTGCATGCGGAGTGCGAAGTGGTTCAGCGTCCTTGGCAGCGGGGCGTCGATCGTCGGGAACGCCAGGTGGTCGCTCAGCGCGTCCAGCATCGCGCTGCCGGTGGCCAGCACCAGGTCGCGGCCGGGGCAGACACCGGGGCCGCCGCTGAACGGCACGATCGCCGGGTCGAGCGGCCTGTCCCAGATCTCCGGCGCGTACCGGTCGGCGTACGGCAGGCGGTCGGGGTCGCGGTGGAAGAACGGCGTGAACACGACGAACTCGGTGTTCTCCGGCAACCACGTGCCGTGCCAGCGGGTGGCGATCGTGCTCTCCCGCAGGATCACCGGCGTCGTGGGCCACAACCGCGCCGATTCGAGGATGCCGTGCGTGCCGCGTGCGCCGATGGCCAGTGCGCGCATCGTGGCGATTCCGGCGGAGTCGAACGCGAACAGCCAGTGGGGCACCTGCCCGGCCAGATCGCCCGGTTGTGCGGCCAGACTGCCCTTCTCGGCCCGTGCGAGGTGCTCGTCGAGCCTGCGCTGGAAGCGTTCGCGCAAGTCGCGCCGCTTCGGGTGGAGGAAGGCCCAGTTGGCGTTCTCCCGCAACGCCAACAGGTCGTCGGTGAGCTGGTCGTCGCCGCGGGCGCCGTCACCGAGGACGATCCTGCGCACGATCCGCCACCACGCCTGGCTGAAGGAGTCCCAGGTCAGCTCACCCGTGCTCATCACGTGCCTGGTCAGCAGGTCGGCCTCGTCGCGCACGATCGCCTCGACGGGCACGTTGTCCGGCCTCAGTGCGCGCTCGTTGACCTCGCGCAGGCGTTCCCTCTCCTCACCCTCGGAGATGAGGACGCCGTGCGGCTGGAAGTGCCTCAGCGCGGCCTTCTTCTCCTTGGTGGCCAGCGCGAACGGCTCCGGCGACTCCGCGAGCAGCCGGGCGACGTCCGCGGGGTCGACGACGACCGCGACGCTGCGCCCGGTGATGCGCAACCGGACCGGCTCGGGTCCGTAGCGGTCGCGGAGCTTGCGCATGGTGTCGATGGCGGTCGCGTCCGACTGCAGCTTCTCGGCGAGGGACATCGCACCCGGCCTGCGGACGATGACGCCTTTCGCCAGCGTGGGCAGCAGCACGGTCGAGAGCACGCGGGCGGTGTCGAGCCGAGATGAGATCGCCATAGGCCCGGCTACCCGGTGATCGGTGTGTGAACCACCCCGGCCGGGGGTATTCGCGGGTCAGTTCGAACAGGAGGTCGTGATGCCAGCGGGATCGAACGCCAAACGTGAACGCCAGTACGAGCACATCAAGGACTCCGCGGAGGACCGTGGCGCTTCACCCAAGCGCGCCAAGGAGATCGCGGCGCGGACGGTGAACAAGAACCGCGCGCAGTCCGGTGAGGCCAAGACGGCGAGCAGGTCGTCCAAGAAGGACATGTCGCCGCAGAAGCGCGGCGGGCAGCGCTCCGGCACGAACAGGCCGAAGGGCCTGACCAAGGACCAGCTCTACGACGAGGCCAAGAAGAAGAACGTCAGGGGCCGCTCCACGATGACGAAGAAGGAGCTGGCGGACGCGCTGGGACGCTGACGTGCCGGAAGTGGACAAGTCCTCGGCGCTGGCGATCCTCACCATGGAGCACAACACGCTCCAGATGATCCGCACGGCGACGATCACCGACGCGACCGGCCGGGCCGGCCACCTGCTCACGACGATCTCCGCGTCCATGATCGCCCTCGGCTTCGTCGCCCAGGTGGTGCCGCTGAGGGTGCTGCTCACGCTGATGCTGGTCATCTTCACCGCCCTGTTCCTGATCGGCCTCGCCACGTTGTTCCGCACGGTCGAGCTGACCATCGAGGACGTCCAGGCCGGGCTGGGGATCAACCGCATCCGGCACGTCTACGGCGACCTGGAACCGTTCACCAGGGACGTCTTCGTCCGCCAGGTGCACGACGACACCCTCGGCGTCGAGGTGGACAGCGGCCAGACCGGCTGGCGCAACGCGCGGCGGCCACGGCTCATCGGCACCGCACTCGGCGTCTCCGGCCTGGTGAACCTCGTCAACGGACTTGTCGCCGGCGTCGTCGCCGGTGCCGCGTCCGGCCTGCTGAACGTCGGCCTGACCTGGTCGATAGCCATCGGTGCGGTCGCCGCCGTCACCGTGATCACCGCTTTCGGCGTGGCGCTCGGCCGGATCGGACGGCGTGGTCTCGCGCCCATCACCACGCGCTACCCGAGGAACAACCCGAACTGAAGGAGAACCACCACCATGCAGTACGACGTCGTCGACCTGATCATGCAGGACCACCGCGAGGTGGAGCGCCTGTTCGACGAGCTGAAGAACCACCCGGAGAAGCGGCCGCTGCTCACCCCGGTGCTCTGCGGCCTGCTGGTCGCGCACAGCCGCGCGGAGGAGTCCGAGGTCTACCCGGCGGCCAAGGACGCGGGCGGTGACGACGAGGTCGAGCACAGCCAGGAGGAGCACGCCGAGGCCGAGCAGCTGCTCGCCAAGCTCCTCGACTGCGAGTACGACTCGCCGCAGTACGAGAAGGTGCTGCAGGACGTCGTCGACTCCATCACGCACCACGTCGAGGAGGAGGAGAAGACCGTTCTCCCCGGCATGCGCCAGCGCCTCAGCGCGGAACGCCGTTACGAGCTCGGCGAGCTGTTCGCCCGCAGCAGGGCCGACCACCTCGGTGAGATGCCCGGCCAGGCCACCCGCGAGGAACTGCTCACGCAGGCCAAGAACCTCGGTGTGTCCGGCGCGACGAGCATGAGCAAGGAGCAGCTGCGCAAGGAGCTGAAGAAGGCGGCCTCGTCATGAACGGTTGACAGGCCAGATCGTCCAGGACTCGACGTGGCGGCCCAAACCCGACACACCCGGTCGGC
>JASLAV010000087.1 GCA_030146905.1 Lentzea sp.
CGAGCAGGACTGGGGCAACCTGCAGGACCCGGTGCAGCAGGAGGTGCTCAAGCACCAGCGGCACGCGTTCGGGCACTTCTTCTTCCGGCTGCCCAACGGCGAGTCCGGCGCGGACGTGGACGACCGGGTGGCGGCGTTCCTCGACGGCCTGGAAGTCCGGATGCACAATGACGAGGCGCATCCCAAGACGGTGCTGGTCGTGTCGCACGGACTGACGATCAGGTTGTTGTGCCGCAGGCTCTTCGACTGGAGCATCGAGCTGTTCGAGTCGCTGTCCAACGTGGACACCTGCGAGAACCGCGTGCTCGACCACGACGGCACGGGGTGGAGGCTGGACCGTCCCTTCGCCCAGTGGCGCGACTCACCGGACGGAACGGTCCAGCGACCGGTCTAGATGAGCCCGCGCTTGTAGGCCGCGACGAGACGGCGGGGCACGAGCAGTTCCTTGCCGTCCAACGTCCGCACGCGCACCAGGTCGGGAGCGGTGGCCTTCCACTGCGAGCGGCGGTGGCGCGTGTTGGAGCGGGACGTCTTGCGCTTGGGAACGGCCATCAGCGCTCTCGCTTTCCGTAGCGGCGGTTGAACTTCTCGACCCGGCCCGCGGTGTCGACGAGTCGTTGCGTACCCGTCCAGAACGGGTGCGAGTCGGCGGTGATGTCCACGATCAACAGCGGGTAGGAGTTGCCGTCCTCCCACTCGACGGTCCGGTTCGACGTGGCCGTGGAGCGCGTCAGGAACGACTTCCCGGTGGACGCGTCCTGGAAGACGACCGGGTGGTAGTCGGGGTGGATGCCGGGCTTCATATCTCCAGCTTTCTGATCGAGTCCACGAAGGACAGTTCGTCGTCGGTGAGCAGTGCTTGCGCGAACGCCGCGGTGATGGAGTCCGGCTCGCCCAGGGTGATCGCCACGATCCGGGTGGTGCCGCCCTCGCGCGGCCCGCCCTCGCCGACGCGCAGCCCGCCGCCCGCCGACTCCAGGTGCAGCACGACGTCCGGCTCGTCCGCGACCCAGAGCCGGCCTCGTGAACGCACGACCGTGCCGTCGAGCAACGAGTCGAGCGCGTCGTTCAGCCGTGCGGGGTGGAACGGCCTGTCCGACGTGAAGACCGCTGTCGAGACACCGCATTCGGGCGTGAGCGGTATCAGCCGCGGCCGCGTGCTCCTGCGCGCCACGACGGTGTCGGGCGTGCAGCGGTGCGCGCCGGGAGCCAGCCGGTCGAGCACGGCGAGCGTCCGCTCGTCCGCGTCTCCCTGCAGCACCAGCACGTCCGCGGCCTCGGCCTGCGCGACGACGACCTGAGCCACCGTGCGCTGATCGCTCACCATGGAAGCGTCGCCCAGCGCGTCGTCCAGCCAGGTCGCCGCGTCGAGCACGGTGATCACGCACTCGACGTCGACGCCGAGGTTGCGGCGCACCGCGTCCGGTTCCAGCAACGGGTCCAGGTGCAGCACGACCGTGTGGCCCGCGAAGGTGCCGAGCAGCTCCCGCAGGTCCTCCCGCACGGTGCAGGACACGCAGCCGTGCAGCAGTTCGACGTCGGTCGCGATGCCGTCGACCCAGCGCCGCACGTGCGTCTCCGCGGCGATGTGGCGCACCAGCACCGAACCCGGCCGGTCCCGCCACACCCGCACGGCGACGTCGTGGTCCACCAGCCCCGCCACCAGAACGACAACGGTTTCCATGTGAGGTACCGTAGTTGAAAACGAATGTCGTTTCAAACAGGAGGTACTGTGCGCTGCCAGCTGACGGGCCGTGAGCCCGGCTTCGGCAACCGCGTCTCGCACTCCCAGCGCAAGACGCGGCGCCGGTGGAACCCGAACATCCAGCGCAAGCGGTACTGGGTGCCGTCGCTCAACCGGAACGTGACGCTGACCCTGTCCGCCAAGGGCATCAAGACCGTCGACAAGCTGGGCATCGAGACCGTCGTGGCCCGGCTGCGCGGCCAGGGGGTGACCCTCTGATGGCCAAGGGCAACGACGTGCGGCCGATCATCAAGATGAGGTCGACCGCCGGCACCGGCTACACCTACGTGACCCGCAAGAACCGCCGCAACGACCCCGACCGCATGGTGCTGCGCAAGTACGACCCGGTGGCGCGCAAGCACGTCGACTTCAAGGAAGAGCGCTGACGTGGCGAAGAAGTCGAAGATCGCTGCCGACCGGCGCCGCCGCGAGGTCGTCGCGCGCTACGCGCAACGGCGTGCGGAGCTCAAGGAGATGCTGCGCCACCCCGAGACGCGCGAGGAAGCGTTGCGGGGACTGCAGAAGCTGCCGCGTGACGCGTCGCCGACCCGGCTGCGCAACCGCGACGTGGTCGACGGACGGCCGCGCGCCTACTACCGGGCGTTCGGGCTGTCGCGCCTGAGGCTGCGGGAGATGGCCCACCGCGGTGAGCTCCCCGGCGTGTCGAAGTCGAGCTGGTGATGAGGGAGCGCACACCGGCGAAGCGCCGGCAGAACCTGCTCGCGAAGGAGGGCGTGACGGCCGTCGACTGGAAGGACGTCACACTGCTGCGCAAGTTCATCTCGGACCGGGGCAAGATCCGGTCCCGCCGCGTGACAGGCCTGACGCCGCAGCAGCAGCGCCAGGTCGCCACAGCGATCAAGAACGCGCGGGAGATGGCTTTGCTGCCGTACCCGTCACAGGGGCGATGACGCGGATCGCCGTGCTGGTCACGAACGCCAGCACGGCGAGCTGCACCAGCAACGCGAGCACCCAGGTCGTGTGTTCGTCGACCGTGAGGTCACCACGAACACCGACCAAGAAGGTCGCGTAGAGGCCCCAGCACTGCAGCGCGGCCAGTCCCGCCCCGAAGATCGTCGTGCGCAGCGACACCACGACGACGGCGGCGGCGAGAAGGAGGAGGCCGAGCAGCGGCCAGGCACCGGTGAACGCGGTCACGCCGACTCCGGCACCGAATCCCAGCGCCGAGCCGTACCCGCCTTTCATTCTTCGCATTCGATCGGTCTATCCCCTCAGGTGAGATCAGCGCCACCTCTCCAGCGTCAAGTTGGTGCTTTCGAGTGAGGCACGATCGGTCGAATGAACCTGTACGAAGTGGTGCACCGGCGCAGGGACACGCGTGCCGAGTTCACCGGAGCGGAGATCCCGCCCGACGTGCTGCGACGAGTGCTGAGCGCCGCGCACGCGGCACCGAGCGTCGGCCTTTCCCAGCCGTGGGACTTCGTGCTGGTGCGCGACGAGTCGATCCGGCGCGCGTTCCGCGATCACGTCCAGGCCGAACGCAGCGTCTTCTCCGCCCAGCTCGACTCCGAACGCGCGGAGGTGTTCTCCCGCATCAAGGTCGAGGGGGTCATGGAGTCTTCGCTCGGCATCGTCGTCACCTACGACCCGGACCGCGGCTCACCGGCGGTGCTCGGCAGGCACGCGATCGCGGACGCGGGGCTGTACTCCGTGTGCCTGGCCATCCAGAACCTCTGGCTGGCCGCGACGGAAGAGGGTCTCGGCGTCGGCTGGGTGAGCTTCTACCGCGAGGACGTGCTGCGCCGCATGCTGGACATCCCCTCGAGGATCCGTCCGGTGGCGTGGCTGTGCGTGGGCCCGGTCCGCTCCCTTCCGGACACCCCTGATCTGGAACGTCACGGCTGGCGCAACCGCGTGCCGTTGGAGGACGTTGTTCACCACGACACGTTCGGCCGACGAAACTGAAACTGTGAGATGCGAACTATCTCCGTGGTGACACCCGTCCATCCGCCGCACGTGCGATTCCTGCGGGAAGCGCACGAATCTTTGCGCGCGCAAGAACTTCCGGACGGATGGGACTGGGAGTGGTTGATCCAGCACGACGGACACGCGTCGCCGGAACTTTTCTCCGACGACGCGCGGGTCGCATTCGCGTCGTCTTCACCCTGCGGTCCCGCGGGCGCCAGGAACATGGCGCTCGCGCGGTCCACCGGCGAATTCGTCAGAAACCTGGACGCGGACGACCTGTTGCTGGACGGCGCACTGGCCAGGGACGTCGAAGTGCTGGTCGCGCACCAGGACGTCGGCTGGGTGACGTCGGCGGCGTGTGACCTCCTGCCGGACGGGGAGGTCGTCTCGTGGGAATCCGACGATCCGGCGGAAGGGGTTCTCGAACCCGGCTGGACGCTCGATGCTTTCATCGCCGATGAATGGCGTCTGCCCGTCGTTCCCGGCTCGTTGTGCGTCAGGAGAGATCTGCTTTTGGCGCTCGGCGGGTGGATGGCGCTGCCGTCTTCCGAGGACACGGGCCTGTTGATGGCGCTTCAAACCGTGTCGCGCGGGTACTTCGTCGCGACACCGAGCATGCTTTACCGCAAGCACGGTGTGCAGCAAACCGCGCGGCAAGTTCACAACGACCCCGTTGACAAGAAGCTGCGCTACGGAATGATCGTCGATCGAGCCCAGGCGCTGCGCAACCTGTTGCCGTGGCCGGCCACCGCGCGGTGACGTCCGGTACCACGATCGGTACGGGGCGCGACCGTCCCGGTAGCCTGTGCAGGCCGCTCGGCGAGTCGGAACGGAGTCGATGAACGAGTGGAGCAGCGTGAGCCGCTGGTAGCGGGCGAGGCACCGCAGCTGGACCGGGAGGTCCGCGCGCTGCTCAACGCCGGCCGCCTGCCGGAGGCGAACAGTCTTTTCGACGAGGTGGTCACCAAGGTGTCCCCCGGCGTCGACCGCTGGGTTCGTTCGGCCGTGCTGGTGAACAGGGCCATGCTGGCGTGGCGCCTCGGGCGCATCCCGCTCGCCCTGGAACTGGCCGCCGAGGGGTGGACGGACCTCGACGCCGACCGGGCGGACAGCCCCGCCGTGGCCCAGACGATGGGCTCGCTCGCCTATCTGATGGAGGGCATCGGCAACCGCAGGGCAGCGCTCGACATGCTGCGGCTGTCGGTTCAGGTCGCGCGTCGCGCAGGGCACAGCGACACGTTGGCGCTCTGCCTGCAACGCCTCGGTGGTTCGCTGAACTTCCGCGCCTGCGCCGGGCATCCCGCCGCCGCGCCGGCGATCTTCGAGGAAGCGCTGGCGTACCTCGACGAGGGCCTGGGCATCGTCAAGGACGAGAGGAACCGGCGCGCGCTCCTCGGTGCGTACGGCCGGTCCCTGGCCGGTGTCGGTCAGCTGGACAAGGCAGAGGAAGTCGGCCAAGAAACCCTGCGGCTGTCGGTGGACGCCACCGACATGTGGGGCATCTCCGTCGGGAACTGGGTGCTCGCCGTCGTGCGCCGCGAACAGGGTGCTCTCGAAGAGGCACGCACGTTCGCGGCCCGTGCGGTGACGAACGCCGAACGCATCAACGACACGTCGCTGCTGCTGCGGTTCTCCACAGAGCTCGCGGACATCTGCCACTCACTGGGCGACTCGGTGGGTGAGGCCGTGGCGTTGCGGCGGTCGATGCAGGCGGCCCGCACGGCCACGGAGACGTTGCAGGAAGGCCTCGGGCAGGCGCTGGAGCAACGCCGGGTGGCCGTGCAGGCGCAACGGCTCGCGGTGGCGGCGCAGGAGGCCGCGGCGCGCGATCCGTTGACAGGACTCGCGAACCGGCTCGGGCTCGAACGCGCCGCCCAGGGGTTGCTCGAGTCGACCGCGGCGCGCGGCAAGGTGCCGTGGCTGGTGCTGGTCGACGTCGACTGGTTCAAGAGCGTCAACGACGACGCCGGGCACGCGACGGGCGACGCGGCGCTGCGCGAGATCGCGGCGCTGCTGCGGCGCGAGTGCCGGGCGGACGACCTGGTGGCGCGCTGGGCCGGCGACGAGTTCGTGGTGCTGCTGGGCGACACCGGCCCGAACATGGACGTGGGCCCGAACGTGGCCGAGCGGATCCGTGCGGCCGTCGACGGTCACGACTGGACGATGGTGCTGGGCTCGGTCCGCCGCCCCACCGTGAGCATCGGCGTCGCGGCGGGACCGGCCAAGCTGGACCAGCTGTTCGCGGCCGCGGACATGGCGCTCTACCGCGCCAAGCGCCACGGCCGGAACAGGGTCGAGGTCGAACCATCCGTGGAAGAGCTCCCCGAGATCGTGTCGGGGAGCTGAGGGTTTTTCTCGGTGGCTTCTAGGCGATCAGGCCGCCGCGATAGGCCACCAAGGCGGCCTGCACGCGGTTGACCGCGCCGATCTTGCCCAGCACGGACGAGACGTAGCCCTTCACCGTCGCCTCCGACAGGTGCAGGGTGCCGCCGATCTCCGCGTTGGACATGCCTTGGCCGATCAGCACGAGCACCTCGCGCTCCCGTTCGGACAGGCTCTGGAGCAGCCGGCGTGCGGGCTCCGCCATCCGTTCGCCGTCGGCGACGGCCGCGAGGACCCGTGCCGCGACTCCCGGGTCGAGGACAGCACCACCGCGCGCCAGGTCGCGCACGGCCTTGACCAGCTGCTCCGGTTCGGTGTCCTTGAGCAGGAAGCCCGCCGCTCCGAGCCGCAGCGCTTCCGAGACGTACTCGTCGACGTCGAACGTGGTCAGGATGCAGACCCTCGGCGGATCGGGCAGGGTCCGCAGCCTCCGCAGTGCCACGAGCCCGTCCGAGGTGCGCATCCGGATGTCGAGCAGGACCACGTGAGGACGGTGCTGGCGTGCCAGGTCGGCTACCAGGTGTCCGTCATCGCATTCGGCGACGACCTCGATGTCCCCGACGCTGCTCAGGATCATGCGAAGGCCGGAACGGACGAGGTCCTCGTCGTCGGCCAGCAGAACCTTGATCACGACGCCTCCCGCATTGGCGTTCCGCGCTCCCACATGTTCGTGATCTTCGCGTACAGACGCCGAAGGTCACGTTAATTCTCGGTTATCTCATCATGTGGTAACGGATTTTCGAGATCGGCGCGGGCGTTCACAGTTACCGGAATTGACCGCCGACTTCGCTGCGTGAGCAGGCCACCAGGAGATAGGAGCAGCCGACGAAACTCTCCGTGACCGAACACGGATATCCCACTGAGTGGAATGTCGTACCAGAAACACAGATGCGGTCCGGCCAATATCGTTGTCGCTCGTCGTTTTGATCCAGACGATGTTCTGCACCGGTACAGGCGCTCCTGCGCCAACCAGTAAACGCGAAGCTCTTTCGCAATAGCGGCACCGGAAAGTAACGTGCGTCACAACAGCCCTGCCCTGCACGGAGAGGAGCTTCGCGCCATGCGGAGAGCCAATCCGGTGACGACCCTGCTGGCCACCGCCGCCGTCACCGCCTCCCTCATGATCGTCCCGTCCGCGGCCGAGGCTTCCGAGCCCCGTGCCGCGGCGTTCGTCGCGGACGACTACTGCCTCGGTCAATGCGGTGACGTCCTGCCGCCCGGCAACAACGGCAACGCGACACTGGCCGAGATCCTCACCCACAAGGCGCTCGGCACGAGGCCCGCGCATTCGGCCGACCAGCTCGGCAAGTACGACGCCCTCGTTTCCGGCCACACCGGTCTCACGAACGACCAGCTCGCGAACTTCTTCAACGACGCGTCGTTCGGCGTGCCGCCGGACCAGGTGGAAAGCACCGTGAAACCGCGGTCGGACGTGACCATCGTCCGCGACAAGAAGATCGGCATGCCGCACATCACCGGCACCACGAGGTCCGGCACGATGTTCGGCGCCGGTTACGCGGCCGCGCAGGACCGCCTGTGGCTGATGGACCTGTTCCGCCACCTCGGCCGCGGCCAGCTCTCCGGGTTCGCCGGCGGCGCGCCCTCGAACCGCGTCCTGGAGCAGAGCTTCTACAACCAGATCCCCTACACCGAGGCCGACCTGCAGAAGCAGATCGAGACGGCGGCGGTGAAGGGCGGTGAGCGCGGACGTCAGGCGGTGGCCGACGTCGACGACTACATCTCCGGCATCAACGCCTACCTGACCCAGTCCGTGTCCGCGCGGAACTTCCCCGGCGAGTACGTGCTGACCGGGCACGCCGACGCGATCACGAACTGGAACGACATCCAGCCGTTCAAGGCGACCGACATGGTGGCGATCGCGTCCGTGGTCGGCGGCCTGTTCGGTGCCGGTGGCGGCGGCGAGGTGCAGTCGGCGCTGGTGAAGCTGGCCGCGCAGAACAAGTACGGCGCCACCGCCGGTGAGCAGGTGTGGAAGGCGTTCCGGGCGCAGAACGACCCGGAAGCCGTCCTCACGCTCCACAACGGACAGTCGTTCCCGTACTCGGCCTCCCCCGCGTCACCCCAGGGCGTGGCTCTTCCCGACACCGGCAGCATCACGCCGGAGCGGATGGTCTACGACGAGGTGGGTGGCTCCGGTGCCGCCGTCGCCGTTCCCGCCGCCGATGACGTGGCACGGGCGCGCGGGATCTTCGAGGACGGCGTCCTGCCCGCCGACCTGCTGAACAAGAAGCACGGCATGTCCAACGCGCTGGCGGTGTCCGGTGCCCACACCGACTCCGGCAACCCGATCGCCGTGTGGGGCCCGCAGACCGGGTACTTCGCGCCGCAGTTGCTGATGCTGCAGGAGCTCAACGGTCCCGGCGTGCGTTCGCGCGGTGTCGCGTTCGCGGGCGTCTCGATGTACGTGCAGCTCGGCCGCGGTGTCGACTACTCGTGGAGCGCGACGTCGTCGGGGCAGGACATCGTCGACACCTACGCCGTCGAGCTGTGCAACCCGGACGGTTCTCCCGCCACCAAGGCCTCCTCGTCGTACGTGTTCCACGGCGCCTGCCTGCCGATGGAACGGTTGGAGCGCAAGAACGCCTGGAAGCCGACCGTCGCCGACGGCACACCCGCCGGCTCGTACACGCTGGTGATGTGGCGGACCAAGTACGGCCTGGTGACCAGCCGCGCGACCGTCGGCGGCAAGGTCGTCGCCTACACGACGCTGCGCTCGACCTACATGCACGAGGTCGACTCGATCATCGGGTTCCAGGAGCTCAACGACCCCGGCGCGATCCGTTCGGCGTCCGACTTCCAGCGGGCGGCGGACAAGATCGGGTACGCGTTCAACTGGTTCTACGTCGACTCCCGCGACACCGCGTACTTCAACTCGGGGCTGAACCCGGTGCGCCGGTCCACTGTGGATCCGAACCTGCCGGCGTGGGGCCGTGCGGAGTACGAGTGGGTCGACTGGAACGGCGACGAGAACACGTCCGCCGTGATGCCGTTCGCCGGGCACCCGAACTCGGTCAACCAGGACTACTACATCTCGTGGAACAACAAGCAGGCCCGTGACTTCACCTTCGGCGGGTTCGGCCACAGCTCCGTGCACCGCGGTGACCTGCTGGACAAGCGCGTGCGGGCGATGATCTCGTCGGGGCAGAAGGTCACCCGCGCCTCCCTGACCCGCGTGATGGCGGAGGCCGCCGTGGCGGACCTGCGCGCAGAGCAGGTGCTGCCCGAGTTGTTGCGGGTGGTGGAGTCCGCCCCGGTCGACGCCTCCCTGGCACCGGCCGTGCAGAAGCTGAAGGACTGGCAGCGCTCGGGGTCGTTGCGCAAGGAGACCGCGAAGGGCAGCAAGACCTACGCCCACGCCGAAGCGATCCGGATCCTGGATGCCTGGTGGCCGCTGCTCGTCGAGGCGCAGTTCAAACCATCACTGGGTGATGGGTTGTTCAGCTCCCTGGTGAACGCGGTGCAGATCGACGAGGCCCCGTCCGACACGCACGGTGCCGCGCCGCACAAGGGTTCCTCGTTCCAGTACGGCTGGTGGGGCTACGTGGACAAGGACCTGCGCCAGGTCCTCGGCGACCCGGTCCAGGGCGCCTTCCCGCAGACGTACTGCGGCGGCGGCACGTTGACCGGCTGCCGCACGGCGCTCGTGGGTGCCCTGCAACAGGCCGTCGCGAAGCCGGCCGGCCAGGTCTACCCCGGTGACGCGGACTGCGCCGCGGGTGACCAGTGGTGCGCGGACACGATCATCCACCGCGCCATGGGCGGCATCGCACACGACAAGATCCACTGGCAGAACCGCCCGACGTACCAGCAGGTCGTGCAGTTCCCGTCCGGCAGGGGCCAGAACATCGCGAACCTGGCCCTGTCGCGCACGGCCACCGCGTCGTCGCACGAGACGGGCTGGAACACCCTCCCGCCGTCACATGTGCTCGACGCCGACCCGTCGTCCCGCTGGGCGAGCGACTGGAACGACGACCAATGGATCCAGGTCGATCTCGGCGCTGTGCAACGGATCGGTCGCGCTGTGTTGCGCTGGGAGTCGGCGTTCGCGAGCGGCTACCGCATCGAGGTTTCCGATGACGGCACGAACTGGCGCAACGTTTTCGTGACAAGTGCTGGCGATGGCGGCGATGATGTCGTAGCGTTCACGCCACAGGAAGCGAGATACGTCCGAATGACGGGTACCCAGCGGGCCACTCGTTACGGATACTCCCTGTACGAGCTTGAGGTCTACGTTTCGTAGGCCTTCGAGATGAGGACGCCGATCCACCCCCAGGGGTCGGCGTCCTCTACTTTTCAGGCCCTGAACAGGTAGTTCCTGACCTCGTCACCGATGCTGCCCGTCGGCACCCACTCCCCGCCGTGCCAGGTGCTCATCCGGTACCCGCGTTCGGTGAGGAAGTCGGCGACGTCGTTGGCCTTGTAGCCGAACCGCTCGACGTGCCGCTGCTCGATCTCCAGCAGGAACGCGGGCTTGAGGCGCTCGATGGTCCCCTTGGCACCCTCGAGCACCCGCAGCTCGGCCCCCTCGACGTCGGCCTTGACGAAGTCGAGCCGGCCGATCCCGTTCTCCTCGACGAAGTGGTCCAGCGTGTCCGTCTTGACCAGCACGTCCAGGTGCTGGTCGAACTCCTCGTTGGACCCCAGCCCGTCGGCACCGGCCGTGAGGAACGACCGCCCGGTGACAGGACTCCCGTGCCGAACCGGAACGCTCATGACCTCACGCCCCTGCTCCTCGGCCCCCAGCGCCACCGAGTGCCGGCGGATGTTCCGCCCCTCACGAGGCCGCAGCACGTACGACAGAGCGGGATGCGCGAACACCAGCGGCTCGATGCTGTGCACAGTCCCGTGTGGACCGACAAGTCTGGACATCGTGACCGTGTACAGCCCCAGCGCAGCCCCGACGTCGATGCACACGTCCCCAGGATTGATGATCTTGCGGAGCCCGATCAGCTCCGCCTCGGCATAGGGCGTGAGCCGGGCGAGCGCCCGCAACCCAGCGACCACCGCGGCACCGCGAAGTTCCGTCAACACCCGAGCCAGCCTAGACGTGTCCGTTCGTGTGATGGCCGTTAACGGGTTGTTCGCCGGAAGGCAGCCCGACCTGATCGGCGAACTCGGCGGCAACCCGCGACCCGCCGTAAACGCTCAGGGCCTTGGCCAGGTGCTGCCGGAGATCCCGCCGGTGCGAGTCCTCCAGCTCGGGCAACGCCCGCTCGACACTGCTGACCAGCGACTCGGCCCAGTGCGTGGTCGGCTGCCGCTGAGCGATCTGCACGAGCTCCGCGAGGTGGCTCGACAGCTTCACAGCCTCCTCGACCTGGTACCCGTTGCGCTGCAGCCACCAGATCGTGGCGGTGCCGACGTCCGTCAGGACCTCGTCCCGCAGGTACCGGATCTCCGCCCGTTCGACGTCCCGCTCAGCGAGCTTGAACGTGGAGTTCCGCAACAGCTCGATGTGCTTGCGAGCCATCTCGAGGTCGTCGTCGGCGACCGTGATCCGAACCGACTCTGCCCGAGCCCAGATGTGCGTGCCGGGCACCTGCCGTTCGGTGGCGAGCTCATCTCCCAGCTGCACCTGCAGCGCCGCGTGGTGCACCAGCATGGCCTTGCCGCTGATCTCCTTGGCACGCTGCAGAACGTGGTGGATGGCAGCACTTTTCGGCGAGTTGTGCCGCAACCCGGTAGCAAGATCGAGCCGCCACACAACGGTCAGCTTGAGCTGGAAGTCCAGCCCGTACACGGCGCTGACCAACGGCGTCTCGAACTCGTGCTGATGACTGCTCGACGGCGGCACGAACGTGAAGTCGTCGGCACTCC